>NZ_JASCPQ010000189.1:0-3226 GCF_029959305.1 Pseudomonas sp. PS01297 | reverse complement strand
ATGCAAGCAATGCGGTCTTTCTGGATACGCTCAGCGCTCCTATCGCGAGCAAGCCCGCTCCCACAAAAGCTAATCAGGGCTGCACAATTTCAGCGGGAATGTTAGCGTGCTTACATTCCCGACAGCCGACGAGCCTTGTACCGATGAGTCTTTCTAATACCAAGAAAACCGTACTTGCCTTCAGCCGCGTCACGCCAGCAATGGTCGAGCGCCTGCGAGAGGATTTCAACGTCATCGTGCCTGATCCCAAGCTGGGCGATATCAATGCTCAGTTTGAAGAAGCCTTGCCCCACGCCCATGGCTTGATCGGCGTTGGCCGCAAGCTGGGTCGCAAGCAACTGGAAAACGCCAAGAACCTTGAAGTGGTGTCCAGCGTGTCGGTGGGTTACGACAATTACGACGTCGATTACTTCAACGAGCGCGGGCTGATGCTCACCAACACCCCGGACGTGCTGACCGAAAGCACCGCCGACCTGGGTTTTACCTTGATCATGAGCGCCGCTCGCCGCGTGGCAGAGCTGGACGCCTGGACCAAGGCCGGTGAATGGAAAGCCAGCGTAGGGCCAGCCTTGTTCGGCACCGATGTACACGGCAAAACCTTGGGTATCGTCGGCATGGGCAATATCGGGGCCGCCGTTGCCCGTCGTGGCCGCCTGGGTTTCGGCATGCCGATTCTGTACAGCGGCAACAGCCGCAAGACGGAACTTGAGCAAGAGTTGGGCGCACAGTTCCGTACGCTGGATCAGTTGCTGGCCGAGGCTGACTTCGTCTGCCTGGTGGTGCCACTGAGCGAGAAAACCAAACACTTGATCAGCGAACGCGAACTGAACCTGATGAAGAAAAGCGCGATTCTGGTGAACATCTCGCGTGGCCCGGTGGTGGACGAAGCGGCGCTGGTTCACGCCCTGCAAAACAACACCATCCGCGGTGCCGGCTTGGACGTGTACGAGAAAGAGCCGCTGGCCGAATCACCGTTGTTTGCCCTGAAAAACGCCGTGACCTTGCCGCACATCGGCTCGGCCACTGAAGAAACCCGCGAAGCCATGGCCAATCGCGCGCTGGCTAACCTGCGCAGCGCCTTGCTCGGCGAACGCCCGCAAGATCTGGTCAACCCGCAGGTATTCAAAGGCTAAACACAGCCAAAACCGGTAGCCGCTGCCGCAGGCTGCGATAAGGGCCGAAGGACCTTCAACAGCAGGGTCGCTGCGCAACCCATCGCAGCCTTCGGCAGCGGCTACAGTGCTTTTTCAGGCCAGTTTGGCTGTCATCGGCACGGGCTTGGGTTTGCGAAACACCAGCACATTGCCCAGCATCACCAGAACCAGCCCGGCCAATGCGGGGGCTGTCCACTGGTAACCCTCCACAAACGCCGACACGTTCAGCGCCACCAGCGGGAACAACACCGTGCAATACGCCGCGCGCTCCGGGCCCATGCGCCCGACCAGGGTCAGGTACGCGGTAAAGCCAATCACCGAGCCCGGAATCACCAGGTACAACAGCGAGCCGATGTAGCGCGTGTTCCATTCCATGTCGAACGGGATGCCGTTAAACGCGCAGTACACCGCCAGCATGCTCGCGCCATACAACATGCCCCAGGCATTGGTGGTCAACGGTTTGAGCCCGGCTTTTTGTTGCAGGCTGGAGAGCATGTTGCCCGCCGAAAAACACATCGTGCCGATCAGGGCCAGGCCCAACCCCAGCAAGGTTTGTGGGGTCGCGGTGTGCCCGCTTAATTCAGGCCAGAACAGCAGCGCCAGACCGAGCAAACCCAATGCTCCGCCGGCAATCACGTTACGGGCGATTTTCTGTTTGAAGAAGACCCGCGCATTCAAGGCGTTCCACAGGGTAGCCGTGGAGAACACCACCGCAATCAACCCCGTCGGCACCCACTGGCTGGCGGTCAAAAAGCACATGAAGTTCACGCAAAACAGGCACAAGCCTTGAGCCAGGCAGATCAAGTGCCCCCGTTTGTTCATCACTTGCAACTTGCGACTGAGCAACAACACGGCAAACAACACCAGCGCTGCCAACCCAAACCGATAAACGATCGACACCGGAATGGCGACAACGCCCAATTGCAGTTTGAGGGCGATCCACGTGGTGCCCCAGATCAAAACCGTTAACACATACAAAAACAGATTCATGGCGCACTCCCGTCAATGGCTTGCAGTGTGTGGCCCTGCGTTGCGCGGCACTTGCAGATTCTTGCGCTTTTATTTGCCCGGGGCTGGCAGGCGGGCTGTGACGGAGTAGGATGCAAGGCGTTGGAGAATTGAACATGCACACACTGCACACCCTGCAAGTATTTCAAGCCATGGGCAGCTCGCCCAATGCGCGGCTGGAGCACAGCGCCGAATTGGGTGACGGCATGGCTGCGGCGTTGTGGAGCAACCATCACGACGCGCGCTGCTATGAGGCGCCGACGCATCACACCTTGTCGTGTTACATCTCGGGCGGCACGGGCACCTTTCGTCGGGAAAAACCGGGCAGCAAAGGCTCGCCGGGCAAGCTCTGCGTGCTGCCCGCCGAACATCAATCGTCGTGGATCATCAATGGCGAAATTCGCCTGGCGCACGTGTATGTAAGCCAGGAGCAATTCGCCCTGGGTTGCATCACCCTGCTCGACCGCGAACCGCGCAGCCTGCAACTGCGCGAAATCACCTTTCAGGAAGACGAACAACAAAGCCTGCGGTTTCATCAGCTGATCAAACTGAACTGGAGCGAGCCGGGCGAACGCCTGCTGACCAGCAGCCTGGCCAGCACCCTGCTCGATCATGCGCTGCTCAATCAGGTGGGCATGCGCGACGGGCTGCAACTCAAAGGCGGGTTGGCCGCCCATCAGCGTCGCCACCTGGTTGAGAGCATTGAGCATTCATTGGCCGAGCCACTCAGCATCGGGCAACTGGCGGCGCAATGCGCGCTGTCGCCCTACCACTTTGCGCGCATGTTCCGCGAAAGCTTCGGTGTGCCGCCGCATCAGTACGTGCTGGCCCGACGCATGGCCCGCGCGCGGGAGTTACTGCGCAACAGCTCACTGGCGCTGGGCGACATCGCCCTGGCCTGCGGCTTTGCCAGCGCCAGCCATTTCACCAATCGGTTCAAGCAGAGCATGGGCGCCACGCCTGGGGAGTACAGGGCGGCTTTCATCCCATAACCTGTGGGAGCGGGCTTGCTCGCGATTGGGTCTCTGCCCGGATATCCGCGTCGTCTGAATCGCGAGCAAGCC
>NZ_JASCPQ010000188.1:0-3267 GCF_029959305.1 Pseudomonas sp. PS01297 | reverse complement strand
CGAGCTTGCCTCGCTATTTTTTGATATTTTAAAAGATCGGTCGGCAAGCTCGCTCCTACGGTTTGCGGGCGGTTATCAGGTCATCTGGATGATGGTCTGCATGATGGTGCTTTGGGTCGAGATGGTTTTGGCGTTGGCCTGGTAGTTGCTCTGCGCCTTGATCAAGTCGACCAGCTCGTTGGTCAGGTTGACGTTGGAGTCTTCCAGCGAGTTAGAGGCAATGGCGCCCAATGTGCCGGTTTTCGGCACGTCAAAACCGGCCTGGCCCGAGGCGTAGGTTTCTTTCCAGGCGGTGCCGCCCACTGGCTGCAAGCCCTGCTCGTTGGTAAAGCTCGCCAGGGAGATCTGGCCAATGGCACGGCTCTGGTTGTTGCTGAAGTTGGCGAACATCACGCCCGAACCATCAATGGTCAGGTTGTTGATGTGGCCGGTCGCGTAGCCGTCCTGGGTAGGCGGGTTGCGGGCGGTGTCGGTGTTGTACTGAGTGGTATTGGCCATGTTGATGGCAATGCCCTTCTCGTTGGCCGCCGCGCCATTGGACACCCACGCACCGTTCACGGTCGCGCCCGGCATCCAGTTACTGATGGTCAGCGTGCTGCTGACGATCGGGTCCTCGCCCGCCACCGGGTTTGGCGTGGTCACACTGACCAATCCGCCGCTGGAATCAAAGGTCATGGTCGAAGCCACGGGCGCCTTGGCGTTTTCGCCGGTGGCCACACTGCCATCGGGGTTGCGGCCGTCAATCAGGGTGTAGGTGTTCCAGGTGTTGGAACCGGTCTTGACCATGTACTGATCCATCGGGTGCGGGTTGCCCTGGGTATCGTAAATGGTGGTGCTGAATTTTTTGCTGTAGGACGACGTCTCGGTCGGGTCGAACGGCGTGGTGGTCTGATTGATCACGTCCGACGTGGAGTTCAGGTTGATCGTCGAGTCCACTTTGCTGCTGGCCTTGGGCGCCAGGTTCGAGGTGTCGATACGCAGGTCGGTCAACACGCTGGTGTTGATCACGCCGTTGGCGTCAACGCCGTAGCCTTGCAGGCGCGCCGTGCCATTGGTGTTGGTCACGTAGCCGTCTTTATCGGCCTTGAACGTACCGGCACGGGTGTAGCTCAGGGCGCCGTTGTCGCTCAGCACAAAAAAGCCGCTGCCTTCGATGCCCATGTCCAGCAGGTTGCCGGTGTTGTTGACCGCACCCTGACCAAAGTTTTGCGACACGTTGGCCAGGTTGACGCCGCTGCCGATGGTCTTGCTGCCCACGCCCAGTTTGCTGGCCGAGTACACGTCCGCGAATTCGGCACGCGAAGACTTGAAGCCCGTGGTGGCGACGTTGGCAATGTTGTTGCCGGTCACGTCGAGTTGTTTGTTGGCTGCATACAGGCCGCTGAGGCCGATATTGAATGACATATGTCTCTCCTTAAAGGCCTATCGTCTGGACTTTTGATATACCAATGCTGCCCAGCCCCGCGAGGTTGAGCATGATTTCGCCACCGGTCTTGCTCAGGGTCACGCTGTTAACCGTGGCTGGCAGATAGGTGGTCAACGCCGTTGTACCGGCGTCGGTTTTGGTCGAGGCGCTGAAGGTGTAAGAGCCCTTTTCCAGCAGCTCGCCGTCGGCGTCTTTGCCGTCCCAGGTGAAGTCGACATTGCCGGCCTTCTGCACACCCATGTCGATGGTTCTGACCACTTCGCCGTCGGCATCCTTGATGGTGATGGTCGGCCGCGAGTCGGCGTCCTTGACCACCACGGTGCCGTTGAACGGCTTGCCGCTCGACGGGTCGACATAGGCTTCGCCGGTTTGCACGATCACCGAGCGACCGACCAGCGACGACGCTTGCAACGCTTGCGAAGACTGCAAGCCGCCCGACAACGAGGTCACGGTATCGTTGAGGGTGGTGATGCCTTCCAGGCTGCTGAACTGCGCCAACTGCGCGACGAACGCGGTGTTGTCTTGCGGGTCGAGCGGGTTCTGGTTTTTCAGTTGGGTCACCAGCAGCTGCAAGAACGCGTCCTTGCCCAGCGACTGGTTGCCGGTTACCGCCCGGGATGCCGCGCCTACGCTGGTGTCGGTGGTGGTGGTCCGGGCAGAGTTGGCGAGGATCTGATTGAGGGTCAAACCACTGGTGGTATCGGTCACGCTCATGAGTGTCGCCCCTTATCACTGACCGAGGGTCAGAACCTTCTGCATCATGGTTTTGGCGGTGTTCATCATTTCAGCGTTGGTCTGGAACGAACGGCTGGCAGAAATCATGTCGGCCATTTCTTCAACCACGTTGACGTTGGGGTAGTACACGTACCCTTTGGCGTCGGCAGCCGGATGGTTGGGCTCATAGCGTGCTTGCAGCTCGCTCTGGTCTTCGACCACGCCCAACACTTGCACGCCCTGACCGGCAGCGTCCTGATTGTTGAACAGCGAGTCGCCGTTACCGCCCTGCGCGCCCTGAAACATGGTGGCGAACACCGGGTGCCGGGCGCGGTAGGTCTGATCGATGCTCGACGACACGGTTTCGGCGTTGGCGATGTTACTGGCGACGGTGTTCAGGCGGGTGGTCTGAGCGCTCATGCCGCTGCCGGCAATGTTGAAAACACTGGCTAGGGACATGACTTACTCTCCACGCAGGGCCGACATCAGCCCTTTGAATTTGCTGTTGAGCAGCGTAAAGCTGGCCTGAAAGTTGACCGCGTTTTCGGCGTAGTTCGACTGTTCGAGCTGAGCGTCCACGGTGTTCTGGTCGATGGAAGGCTGCATCGGCGTGCGGTACTGCAGCGACTCGTCGCCACTGCTCAGGCCTTGCGCTTCGATATGACGGTTGTTGGTCATGTTCAAGGCAAAGGTGCCGTTCTGGTTTTTATCGTTTTGTGCGGCGAGCACAGACGCGAAATCCAGATCCCGAGCCTTGTAGTTCGGGGTGTCGGCGTTGGCGATGTTGTTCGCCAATACTTCCGCGCGCTTGGCGCGAAAGCCCAGGGCTTGCTCATGGATACCGAGCGCTTTATCGAAGCTGATGCTCATGTCGGGAAACCTGTGTGGACTGGCCTGAGCGTGTACGTCAGGCATTACATGACATGAACACAGCAAACCCCGTGCCAGTTTGCGCAGGGCCGTGTTTCAAGGGGTTGCGGGGGGGATGGAAAGCGGCAACGGCGCAAAAGCGGCAACGGATTTCCGCTGCCTGCCGCTTTTCTGCCGTCCAGAGAACGGCACAACACCCTGTAGGAGCGAGCTTGCCTCGCGATCTTTTAAAAGATCAAAAGATCGCGAGGCAAGCT
>NZ_JASCPQ010000187.1:0-3272 GCF_029959305.1 Pseudomonas sp. PS01297 | reverse complement strand
CCTGCGGATCATAGTACCGATAGCGGTTGTAGTGCAGCCCGGTTTCGGTGTCGAAGTACTGCCCTTGAAAGCGCAGCGGGTTGCGGATGTTTTCGCGTATTGCGCTGTCGGTACGCTTTTCCTTGGCTAGCCCCCACGCTTGATACGTCGCACTCCAGGCAATCTCGCCGCGTTGGTCGGTGAGTTCCATCGGCGTGCCGAGGTGGTCGCATTGGTACCAGGCCATGGCGTTGAACGGTTTCGCCACGGGTTGGTGTTGCCACAGCGGGTCGCGGTCGATGTGGTAGCCGTTTTCATGGCTTGGTTCGCGCACGAGCGACAGGTTGCGGTTTTCGACGGTTTGGGCGACGGGGATGAAGCTGCCCGGTTCGTAGAAGTAGTGGATCAGGCGTCGTTCGCCAGGGTTGTCGCTGTAGCGTGTTTCATAAGCGAGGGTGTCGCCGTCCCAGCCGTAGATGTTTTGGCCGCAGTCGTATTGGGCGTTGAGTGTGCGCTGTTGCTGCTCGATCCACGCCGGGCCGGGCCGGCGCCGGGGCTGGGCTGGCAGTGGGCTTTGGAGTATTTGGCTACCCGTCTCCCCAGTGCGTCGTAGGCGAAGTCGGCGGTCAGACGATCGTCTTCGTAGCGGGTCAGGCGGTCGTAGAGGTCCCAGGTGAAGCGGGCTTTTTTGCCGTTGTCGAGGCGTTCAAGCAGGTTGCCGCGGGCGTCGTAGGTGTAGTGCTGGCCGACGTAGTCGCGCAGCAGGTTGTCGAGGAGCTTGGGCGGCGGGTGGTGGATGGGCCGGCGCGGGGCCGTGGGGTCGAGCAGGTTGCTGGCCGGGTCGAAGGCGAAGGTTTCTTCGCCCTTCAGGGTAGTGGCGCTGAGCAAACGGCCGAGCCGGTCGTAAGTGTGTACACCATCGGCATTGGCAGCGCTGAGCCAATGTTACTGGGCTGTTAAAGAACGATGAATTGTAGGGTCAGCGATGAACCGATGCGTGAGAGCCTGTGGCGATCAAGCTGGCCCCGCAGGCGGTCTTCATGCCGTCTAAGGCGACAGGAACTCCGTTGATGGAATAGTTGCTGCTGCCGTCGACAATAGGGAGCGGCCTTTACATAAGGGGGCACATCACCAGATTGCCATTTCCCGCCATAGGTTTACCGTTGAGTCGGGTGCGGGGGATGGATTCGATGACTAATCCACTGTGGTTAGTGGTGTCGTCGAGTCGTACTATTGTCTTCATGTCACCGTGCTCGGTCTGATTACTGAGTATTGACGTCTGCTAGGATTGATCTGAGTGAATACAAACGTGGGGAGCTTATTCATACTTGCTGAGCTCATTTCTTAGGTCGAATTTAAGAGCTTGGGGTGTCTTCAATAGCCCTTTGTCTGTAGGTGTTGGAAATATAAGGCATGTTCGATTATCTCTTTCCATTCCTGGGAGCCAGTTTTCTAAGAACTTGTCCATTTCAATGCATTTTGCATTTAGCCCCGACCATTCGGCTGTGGCACACATTTGTGCGAAACATTCTTCGGGCCAGAATGGGATTGAAATTGAATTCCCTTGTGAGATTGCCCAGCCATCTTGGAATAATCCCCATAGGTGCATTGAATCTGCTGTTTTTCGGACAAAGTAGTCATATCGTTCTTGTTGAGTTAGTGATATGACGTTTTGAACCTTGTTCGGGTGAGTGTTCATTAGTAACCACCTATTCTGTGCTGAATTTTATGTATGTCTGCATTCTGTGGTTCTGAGTGGCGATAGCAGTGGCCTGTTTTGGCCGGTGTTGTATGGCCGTGAACTAGTTCGAGTCCGGGAGATTTTGATTTTCGTGAATTACTGGGGAGTCGAATTGATGTCCGATTTCCTGTCTCAATATGACGTAGTTCATTCCGTATCCAGCCTCTGACATGACTCGGTTGTTTTGGGTCGTCAGCCAGTGCCCGAAGTCTTTCTTGTTTGTTTGATCTTCCGTGGGAGCCATCACAGCAAATTGGGCAAGTAATCTTTGCCATTAGCCCCAGCGGATCAACCCACCCCACCGGATTCGGCGCATACGCATAGACATTCAGCCCACCCGCAAACCCGATCGGGTCTTTGCTGATAAACCGTCCGACCTGCGGATCATAGTACCGATAGCGGTTGTAGTGCAGCCCGGTTTCGGTGTCGAAGTACTGCCCTTGAAAGCGCAGCGGGTTGCGGATGTTTTCGCGTATTGCGCTGTCGGTACGCTTTTCTTTGGCCAGCCCCCACGCTTGATACGTCGCACTCAACCCGCTATCGATTTGCCGTTGAAGTTGGTGCGGGGTATGGGTTCGATGACTACTCCGCTGTGGTCGGTGTTGTTGTGGAGAGATATTAAAATCTACAATGGATTTTTCCCTTTCAATTCTATTGAATGGGGTCGTTGGCTAAGGGGTAAGATTTTTTTCGGAAAAAATTAGGTCTCCGTGATCATTCTCTGCCAGTAGCCATTTCAGGTTCTTATCTACGATGTAGTACTCAAAATATCGGCATTCTTCAATTATTTTTTTGATCTTTGATAGAGGTAGGCTAAATACAAATTTCTCATCATTATCTTCATCGACTATTAACCAAACGTCGCCCGTGGTCGGTGGTGCCACCTCGTCTAGGTGTAGATAAGCTGAGTTATCGTTGAAAGTGTATATTTTTGGCGCCACTGTCAAAGATGACCACCATGCTCTAGGTCTATCTTTGACAAAGCTAGCTTCTACTCTTGATAGTACTTGCCCTTTATCTTCCACTTCTTTGGCGCTTATTCCTGCTGACATTAGCGCAGCTTTTATTTCACGTTTTAGGGAGGTATTATTTTCTTGATTCATAAATGTCTTCCTGTTTTTTATCGGGGCGATGTGGATGTTGTGGGCCGTCATAGGTGATATTGCCTCGGTTAGCGCAGCCGCATCGTCCGCGTTTACCAGAAGTTTGCCAGCCAATATGCGGTTTATCGTGTCCGGTCTTTGGGTCCATGTCTGCATGAGGGGCATCGTAAGCAACTTTGGCTCCCCCCTCTCCTTTGAACTCAACTACTGTGCCTGTTATGGGGTCGTATTTTGAAAGTGTTACATTTTCAGGGTTTGTCATTCCTGCATTTTTGAGTGCCTGTACTCTCGCTGTGTCAAAGTCAGGTGCATGAGTGAGCTTAGCCAACCCCAGCGGATCAACCCACCCCACCGGATTCGGCGCATACGCATAGACATTCAGCCCACCCGCAAACCCGATCGGGTCTTTGCTGATAAACCTCCCGACCTGCGGATCATAGTACCGATAG
>NZ_JASCPQ010000186.1:0-3374 GCF_029959305.1 Pseudomonas sp. PS01297 | reverse complement strand
TGCCTCGCGATCTTTTGATCTTTTTAAAGATCGCGAGGCAAGCTCGCTCCTACACAGGCAAGGGCTGTACGAAAAACGTACAGCTTTCTGCAGGCCATACGCACCGTGGCCTGCAAGGGCTTTCACTCAGGTTATCCACAGGCAGTTCCACAGGCATTGTGGGTAAAAGACCCACAGCTTAATGACCGCCTGATGACAACCAGACCTTATGCGCGCTGTGGTGCAAGATCCCGTGGCGCCGCGCCAGCGCCTTGTGGTCTTTGCTGTAACCGCCGCCAATCACGCCCACCACCGGGATATCCCGGCCCAGGCAATGGCGCATCACGCTTTCATCCCGTGCCGCCACGCCTTCATCGGTCAGCTTCAAATAGCCCAAGGCATCGTCTTTATGCACATCCACGCCTGCGTCGTAGAGCACCAGGTCCGGCTGATAGAGCGGCAACAGGTAATTCAGCGCCTCGTCGACCACCTGCAAATACTCGGTGTCGCCCATGCCCATGGGCAGGCCGATGTCCCAGTCGCTTTGCGCCTTGCGAGCCGGAAAATTCTTTTCACAGTGCAGGGAAACGGTAATGGCCTCCGGCGTATGTTCAAGAATCCGCGCCGTGCCATCGCCCTGATGCACGTCACAGTCGAAGATCAGCACGCGGTTGACCCGGCCGCTTTCCAGCAAATAATGGCTAATCACCGCCAGGTCATTGAAGATGCAAAAGCCCGCCGGGTGATCGTAGTGGGCGTGGTGGGTGCCTCCGGCCAAGTGGCAGGCCAGCCCGTGTTCAAGGGCCTGTTCGGCGGCCAGCAGTGAGCCGCCCACGGCGCGAATGGTTCGCCGCGCCAGGGCTTCGCTCCAGGGCAAGCCCAGGCGGCGTTGATCTTCACGGGCCAGTTCGCCGGCCATGTAGCGCTCGATATAGGCGCGGTCATGGGCCAGCGCGAGGATATCCACAGGGCACAGCTCGGGGCGCAGCAAATCGGCATCGCGGGTCAGCCCGGTGTCGATCAGGTGATCGTGCAGCAGGCGGAACTTGTCCATCGGGAAGCGATGCTCCGCAGGGAACTGGGGGCTGTAGTCTTCGTGGTAGATCAGCGGTACGGGCATAAGGATTTCACGTCGGAACGAGCGCTGGATATTAACAGCGCTGTACACTGCTGGGCATGTGCAAAGCCCGGTAACCACTGGAGAGGCCTGATGGAGCAGATCAAAGAGCTGGAAAGTCCGCGTTTGCGCCTGCGCCCCTGGCGTGACACCGACTTGCCAGAGTTCGCTGCCCTGTGCGCTGACCCGCAGGTGATGCGGTACTTCCCGGCGGCCCTGAGTCGCCTCGAAAGCGCAGCCCTGATTGGCCGTTTTCGCGGTCACTTTGCCGAATACGGCTACGGTATGTGGGCATTGGAGCGTAAAGACACCGGCGCCTTTATTGGCTGTACCGGGCTGTTAAATGTCAGTTTTGCCGCTGCATTCACCCCGGCCGTTGAAATAGGCTGGCGACTGGCGCCTGAACATTGGGGGTTGGGCTACGCCAGTGAGGCGGCCTGGGCGGTGTTGCGCTGCGCCTTTGATCGGCTGGCGCTGGACCAGGTGGTGTCGTTCACCAGCGAACCCAACCTGCCATCGCAAAAGGTCATGCAGGCCATCGGCATGCAGCGTGACCTGGATAGCGACTTTGAACATCCCAAGCTGGTTGAAGGTCATCCACTAAGGCCGCATGTGCTGTATCGCATTTCACGGGCACAGTGGCTGGAAACGTTGCACGGTTAAACGGGCTGAGGCCTGAGCCGAAATTTTTTGTTGGCCGACGTAGCGAAGATTACGACGGTATTGCTCTGTGTGAGGAGAGTCTGAATGAGCCAAGTATTGGATGATCTGGTCAACTTGTTGACCCTGGAACCGATTGAAGAGAACCTCTTTCGCGGTAGCAGCCAGGACTTGGGCTTTCGCCAGCTGTTCGGCGGTCAGGTGCTGGGGCAATCGTTGTCGGCCATGAGCCAGACCGTAGAAGACGCTCGGCACGTGCACTCATTGCACGGCTATTTTTTGCGCCCCGGCGATGCCAGCTTGCCGGTGGTGTACCAGGTTGACCGGGTGCGTGACGGTGGCAGTTTCAGCACCCGCCGGGTAACCGCGATCCAGAAGGGCCAACCGATTTTCACCAGCAGCGCGTCGTTTCAATACGATGAAAACGGCTTTGAGCATCAAAACCCGATGCCCGACGTGGTGGGGCCTGAAAACCTGCCATCCGAGCTTGAGATGATTCGCCAGCGCGCGGACCTGATCCCTGAATCAATGCGTGAAAAACTGCTGTGTGCCAAGCCCATCGAGTTCCGCCCGGTGGTGGGTGAAGACCCGTTCAACCCCCAGGTCAGCGATCCGATCAAATACGTGTGGTTTCGCGCCGACGGCACCTTGCCCGACAACCTGGCCCTGCACAAATACCTGCTGGCCTACGCTTCGGACTTCGGCTTGCTGACCACCTCGCTGCTGCCCCATGGCAAAGGCGTGTGGCAACGCGACATGCAAGTGGCCAGCCTCGACCACGCGTTGTGGTTCCACGGCGAACTGCGCATGGATGACTGGCTGCTCTACGCCATGGACAGCCCGTGGGCCGGTAACTCGCGCGGGTTCTCGCGCGGCAGTGTCTACAACCGCGCGGGCAAACTGGTCGCCTCGGTGACGCAGGAAGGCCTGATACGCCACCGCAAGGACTGGGCATGACACTCAAGGACATCAAGCATTGGGTGTTCGACATGGACGGCACCCTGACCCTCGCCGTGCATGACTTTGCGGCGATTCGTCAGGCATTGGGCATCCCGCCCGAAGACGACATCCTGACCCACCTCAACGGCTTGCCCGCTGACGAAGCGGCTGCCAAGCATGCCTGGTTGCTGGAGCATGAGCGCGAACTGGCATTGGCTTCCACGCCAGCGCCGGGCGCAATCGAGCTGGTGCGCGACCTGGCTGCCCGTGGTTACCGCCTGGGCGTGCTGACGCGTAACGCTCAAGAGCTGGCGCACATCACGCTCAAGGCGATTGGTCTGGATCAGTGCTTTGCGCCGCAGGACGTATTGGGGCGCGAGAACGCCGCGCACAAACCCGACCCGGATGGTCTGCTGCAGTTGGCGCAAGCCTGGGCTGTCGCGCCGTCGAACATGGTGATGGTGGGCGATTACCGCTTTGACCTGGCATGCGGCCGTGCGGCCGGGAGCAAAACGGTGTTGGTCAACGTCCCGGACAACCCGTGGCCCGAACTGACCGACTGGCACGCCAAAGACTGCGCCGAACTTCACCAACTGCTGAATTGAAATATTCCCCGCCTCTGTAGGAGCGAGCTTGCCTCGCGATCTTTTAAACGATCAAAAGATCGCGAGGCAAGCTC
>NZ_JASCPQ010000185.1:0-3376 GCF_029959305.1 Pseudomonas sp. PS01297 | reverse complement strand
GAGCTTGCCTCGCGATCTTTTAAACGATCAAAAGATCGCGAGGCAAGCTCGCTCCTACAAAAAAAAGGGGTTACTTACGCCAAACACTCACCAACCATGGCTGTTGGTCGCGGGGCAGGCCGGTGGGGCGGTAGTAGTGTTCCAGCTCGGCAAAACCCGCTGCTGTGAGCAGCGCACGCCAGTGTTCAAGGTCGTGGTATGCGCCGTAGCGCTGGCCATTCCAGCCTTCGCGGTTGTCGCCGCGTGGGTTGGAGCTGAGCAGCACGCCGCCCGGTTTGAGGCTGGCGTGCAGTTCACTCAGCACGCGCTCAAGCGCTTGGGTCGGGACATGAAATAACGAGGCGTTGGCGAAGATGCCGTCGAAGCGTTCAGCCGGCAGATCAAGCTTGAGAAAGTCCTGGTGCCACACTTCACAGCC
The DNA here is from genome assembly GCF_029959305.1 of Pseudomonas sp. PS01297. Lineage (NCBI taxonomy): Bacteria > Pseudomonadati > Pseudomonadota > Gammaproteobacteria > Pseudomonadales > Pseudomonadaceae > Pseudomonas > Pseudomonas sp. PS01297. Next base: position 2,958 of record NZ_JASCPQ010000185.1, on the reverse strand, counting down.
GCTGTCTTCGCGGGCCATTTGGGTGAAGCGCTCGGTGCCGTCCAGGCCGATGGCGACATGTCCCAAACGGGTGAAGGCTTGCAGGTCGCGGCCAGGGCCACAGCCGAAATCCAGGATGGTGAACGGCGCCGCGCCCTGAAGGTGGCGCAGCAAGGCATCGATGTTCTGGCTGACGTCGTGGTCGCGCGTGCCTTCGCGAAAGCCTTCGGCACTCTGCTGGTAATGCGCCAGGGTAGTGGCAGCAATCTGTTCGAGGGTGGTGGGGTCCAGGGTCATTGCAGGCTCGGTCGGCGGCGGTGTTGCCGCCGACTATACCTCAGCGTTTGTTCAGCACACGCGCCAAACGATCGCCGCCGAGCTGAATCACTGCCACCAGCACCACCAGCAAAACAATCACGGTGAGCATCACCTGGGTGTCAAAGCGCTGGTAACCGTAGCGGTAGGCAATGTCGCCCAAGCCCCCGGCACCAATCGCCCCGGCCATGGCCGAAGAGTTGATCATGGTGACGATGGTGATGGTAAAACCCCCGACAATGCCCGGTAACGCTTCTGGCAGAAGTACGTGCCAGATGATGTGATGCCGTTTGCAGCCCATCGCCTGGGCCGCTTCGATCAGCCCGTGATCCACCTCGCGCAGGCTCACTTCGGCAATGCGCGCAAAAAACGGCGTGGCGGCGATGGTCAGTGGCACGACGGCCGCCCACACACCGTAAGTGGTGCCGACAATCAGGCGGGTAAACGGAATGAGCGCCACCATCAAAATCAGAAACGGGATGGAACGGAACAGGTTTACAAACGCGCCCAGGGCTTTGTTCAGCGCCGGGGCTTCATAGATGCCGCCCTTGCCGCTGGTGACCAGAATCACCGCCAGCGGAATGCCCAGAATCAACGCAATGAGTGACGACACGCCGACCATCAAAAAGGTGTCGATCACGCCCTGCCACAAACGATCAAACCCCATAGCCCAGCACCTCGACTTGTTGTGCCCATTGTTCAGCGCGCTTGCGCAGTTCTTCTGCCCCCAGTGAGGCGCTGGTCACGCTGAGCAGCAGTTGCCCCAGAGCGTGCCCCTGGATTTGCTCGACGCCGCCATGGAGCAAACGCACCTGGCTGCCCAAGGCGTTAAACAGTGCACCCAAATCGGGCTCCTGGGCCTGACCGCCGGTGAAGCGCAGGCGCAGAATCACGCTCGATTGCGATGACTGTGGCGTCGCGCTGATACGGTGTTGCAGTGCCTCGGGCAGGTTGTCTTGCAAGGGAGCGAGCAAGGTTTTGCTGACCTCGTGTTGCGGGTCGCCAAACACTTGCCACACCGGGCCTTGCTCCACGACACGGCCTTGCTCCAGCACCACCACGCGGTGGCAAATGTCGCGGATCACCGCCATTTCGTGGGTGATGAGGATGATGGTCAGGCCCAGGCGCTGGTTGATCTCGCGCAGTAAGCCGAGGATCGACTGGGTGGTTTCCGGGTCGAGGGCCGAAGTGGCCTCGTCGCAGAGCAAAATCTGCGGGTCGTGGACCAGTGCGCGGGCAATGCCCACGCGCTGCTTTTGCCCGCCGGAGAGTTGCGCCGGGTAGGCCGTGTGCTTGCCTTGCAGGCCCACCAGTTCCAGCAACTCGCGGACTTTCTGTTCGCGTTGCGGTTTGGGCACGCCCGCCACCTTGAGCGGCAGCTCGACGTTCTGCCACACCGTCTTGGCCGACATCAGATTGAAGTGCTGAAAGATCATGCCGATCTTGCGGCGCAACCCCACCAGCTTGTCTTCGTCAAACCCGCCGATGTCGATTTGATCAATTAACACCCGCCCGCTGCTGGGCTGCTCAAGGCGGTTGATGGTGCGAATCAACGACGATTTACCGGCGCCGCTGCGACCAATAATGCCGAAGATTTCACCGCGCTGAATCGCCAGATCAATGCCTTTGAGGGCGTCTACCGGGCCTTGGCGGCCGTCATAAGTTTTGCCCACGCCAATAAAGCGCACGTGGGCGTTGGTCAGCTCCGGGTGCAGTTCGGTGCGAACGGCATCGGGCTGCGGCTCGTCGAGCCGGGCGCGATCAAGGGCCAGGTTCATCGTCAGTTCTTCCAGCCAGGTTGGTACAGGGTGCCGTAGGTTTTATCCAGCGAGGCTTTGACCACCGGTGAGTGCTGGTAAATGTCGATGAACTTGGCCAGGCGCGGGTCGTCTTTGCTCTTGGGCTGGATGACGAACTGAATCACGTATTCCGGGTGGTCGATGCCGTCGAACAGGATGGCGGAGGTGGCATCGAAGGTTTTGGCCAGACGGATGTAAGCCGGGTAGCCCTGCACCAGGTCGGCATCGTCGTAGGCGCGCACCAGTTGCACGGCTTCGACTTGCAGGATTTTCAGTTTTTTCGGGTTGTCGGTGATGTCTTCTTCGGTGGCTTTGTAACCCACGCCGGGTTTGAGCGTGATCAGCCCGGCCTTGGCCAGCAATTGCAGGCCGCGACCACTGTTGATCGGGTCGTTGGCGATGGCCACGGTGGCGCCGGTGGGCAGCTCATCGAAGCTTTTGTACTTCTTCGAATACAGGCCCACGTTGTTGATCACGCCCGGTGCGTACGGCACCAGATCAAAGCCGCTGGCGGCCTTGGCGTTCTCCAGAAACGGGATGTGCTGGAAGTAGTTCACGTCAATGTCACCGCTGGCAAGGCTGACGTTGGGGGCGATCCAGTCGGTGAATTCCACCAGTTCAACTTTCAGGCCTTGTTTGTCCGCTTCAGCCACAGCGGCTTCCAGCGGAATGGCGAAAGCGGCGGTGGTGCCGACTTTGAGCGGTTTTTCGGCGGCGAAGGCAAGGCTGCTGAACAGGCCGAGCGCGAGAACCAGAGCGTGTTTTTTGTTCATGAAATTCATCCGGTCAAAAGGGCATCATTCGGTCTTGTAGGAGCGAGCTTGCCTCGCGATCTTTTGATCTTTAAAAGATCGCGAGGCAAGCT
>NZ_JASCPQ010000184.1:0-3576 GCF_029959305.1 Pseudomonas sp. PS01297 | reverse complement strand
GTGCCCTTTGTAGGAGCGGGCTTGCCTCGCGATCTTTTTAAAAGATCAAAAGATCGCGAGGCAAGCTCGCTCCTACAGCACCCGTCATTTGCTTAAACAAGGATCCTGCATGCAAGCCGCCAACCCGCGTCGCGGGTACATTCTGGGCCTCAGCGCCTATGTCATCTGGGGCCTGTTCCCGCTCTATTTCAAACTGCTGGAAAGCGTGCCCGCCGCCGAAATCATCGTCAGCCGCGTGCTCTGGTCAGCGCTGTTTGGCTCGCTGCTGTTGCTGGTGTGGAAGCACCCCGGCTGGTGGCAAGAGCTGCGCGACAACCCCAAACGCCTCGCCGTGCTCAGCGGCAGCGGCCTGTTGATCGCCATCAACTGGCTGACCTATGTGTGGGCGGTGAACAACGACCGCATGCTCGAAGCCAGCCTGGGTTACTACATCAACCCGCTGGTCAACGTGCTGCTCGGGATGTTACTGCTGGGTGAGCGCCTGCGCCGCCTGCAATGGGTTGCCGTGAGCCTGGCCGCCATCGGTGTTGCCGAGCAAGTGTGGCAAGCCGGCAGCCTGCCGTGGGTGTCGCTGGTGCTGGCGCTGACCTTTGGCTTTTACGGGCTGATCCGCAAGCAGGCGCCGGTCAAGGCCTTGCCGGGGCTGGTGGTCGAAACCTGGATTCTGGTGCCCATCGCCATCGGCTGGCTGCTGATGCACCCCGAGGCCAACAGTGCCCACGCCGATTTCTGGGCCACCTCACAAGCCTGGCTGCTGGTGGCCGCTGGCCCGGCCACGTTGATCCCGCTGGTGTGCTTCAACGCGGCCACGCGCCACCTGCCCTACACAACCATCGGCTTTATGCAGTACGTCGCGCCCACCCTGGTGCTGATTCTTGCCGTGTGGGTGTTTGGCGAACACTTGTCCGAAAGCACCCTGATCGCCTTTATGTTCATCTGGGCGGGCCTTGTGGTGTACAGCATTGACGCCTGGCTGAGCCTGCGCAAAAAAGCCTGACCTGAACCCCGTGGGAGCACGCCCGCTCCCACGGGGTTTTTATGGGCCTGCATATAAAATTGTGTACTGTTTTTAGAATTATCTGGAACAACCTGCACTTTTCTTGAGAACATCCTGTTCTTCTACGTGACCGATAGCTTAATAAAAGTCGCAGAACGACGTAGTTAGTCTGATTTTCACATCGGCAAATGATCATGTAGTATGCCTCGGCGACCACTACATAATTGGCAACAAGGTCGGTCAATGCGTCTGCTTTACCCCGTATGACCCCGCTGCGGCGGTGTTTTGAGAAGCGCTCCAGGCTTTAAATAACAATGAGTGAGGCAAGCAATGACTGAACACGTTCACGTCGGTGGCCTGCAGGTCGCCAAAGTCCTGTTCGACTTCGTCAACAACGAAGCCATCCCCGGTACCGGCCTCAACGCCGACCAGTTCTGGGCCGGTGCCGATAAGGTCATTCATGACCTGGCCCCCAAGAACAAAGCACTGCTCGCCAAACGCGATGATTTGCAGGCGCGCATCGACGCCTGGCACCAGGCGCAGGCCGGTAAGGCCCATGACGCCGTGGCTTACAAAGCCTTCCTACAAGACATTGGGTATCTGCAGCCAGAAGCCGCAGATTTCCAGGCAACGACGCAAAACGTCGATGACGAAATCGCCCGCATGGCTGGCCCACAGTTGGTGGTGCCGGTGATGAATGCGCGCTTTGCCCTCAACGCCTCGAACGCCCGCTGGGGTTCGCTGTACGACGCGTTGTACGGCACCGATGCCATCAGCGAAGCCGATGGCGCCGAAAAGGGCAAAGGCTACAACAAGGTCCGTGGCGACAAGGTCATTGCCTTCGCCCGCGCCTTTCTTGACGAAGCTGCGCCGCTGGCCAACGGTTCGCACGTTGACTCCACGGCTTACGCCATCGCTGACGGCGCCTTGCAGGTCACCCTCAAAGGCGGCGACAGCAGCGGCCTGCGCGACACCGCGCAACTGATCGGCTACCACGGCTCGGCCGAGGCACCGACCGCTGTATTGCTCAAACACAACGGCCTGCACTTCGAGATTCAGATCGACGCCACCAGCCCGGTCGGTAAAACCGATGCCGCAGGCGTCAAAGACGTGCTGATGGAAGCCGCGCTGACCACCATCATGGACTGTGAAGACTCGGTTGCCGCGGTCGACGCCGATGACAAAGTGGTGATCTACCGCAACTGGCTCGGCCTGATGAAGGGCAACCTGAGCGAGCAAGTGACCAAGGGTGGCGAAACCTTCACCCGCACCATGAACCCGGACCGCGAGTACACCGCGCCCAACGGCGGCACCGTCAGCCTGCATGGCCGTTCGCTGTTGTTCGTGCGTAACGTGGGCCACCTGATGACCATCGACGCGATCCTCGACAAGGACGGCAACGAAGTCCCTGAAGGTATCCTCGACGGCCTGCTGACCAGCCTCGCGGCCATCCACAGCCTCAACGGCCAGGCCTCGCGCAAAAACAGCCGCACCGGTTCGGTGTACATCGTCAAACCGAAAATGCACGGGCCTGACGAAGCCGCCTTCACCAACGAGCTGTTCGGGCGCATCGAAGACGTGCTCAAACTGCCGCGCAACACGCTCAAAGTCGGGATCATGGACGAAGAGCGCCGCACCACCGTCAACCTCAAGGCGTGCATCAAAGCCGCCAGCGAGCGCGTGGTGTTCATCAACACCGGCTTCCTGGACCGTACCGGCGACGAGATCCACACCTCCATGGAAGCCGGGCCGATGGTGCGCAAGGCCGACATGAAAGCCGAGAAGTGGATTTCGGCCTACGAGAACAACAACGTCGACGTGGGTTTGAGCACCGGCCTGCAAGGCCGTGCGCAAATCGGCAAAGGCATGTGGGCCATGCCCGACCTGATGGCGGCGATGCTGGAACAGAAAATCGCTCACCCGCTGGCCGGCGCCAACACCGCCTGGGTACCGTCGCCGACCGCCGCCGCCTTGCACGCGCTGCATTACCACAAGGTCGACGTGTTCGCGCGCCAGGCCGAACTGGCCAAGCGCGCCCCGGCCTCGGTGGACGACATCCTGACCATCCCGCTGGCCGTGAACCCGCAGTGGACGCCTGAGCAGATCCAGAACGAACTGGACAACAACTCACAAGGCATTCTGGGTTACGTGGTGCGCTGGATCGATCAGGGCGTGGGCTGTTCGAAAGTGCCGGACATTCACGACGTCGGCCTGATGGAAGACCGTGCGACGCTGCGGATTTCCAGCCAGCACATCGCCAACTGGCTGCGTCACGGCATCGTCAGCGAGACCCAAGTGCTTGAAAGCCTCAAGCGCATGGCCCCGGTGGTTGACCGCCAGAACGCCAACGACGCGCTGTACCGTCCATTGGCACCGAACTTCGACAGCAACATCGCCTTCCAGGCGGCGGTCGAGTTGGTGATCGAAGGCACTAAACAGCCAAACGGCTACACCGAGCCGGTGTTGCACCGTCGTCGTCGTGAGTTCAAGGCTAAAAACGGCCTGTAAAACCTCGTAATCCTGTAGGAGCGAGCTTGTCTCGCGATCTTTTAGAAGATCAAAAGATCGCGAGACAAGCT
>NZ_JASCPQ010000183.1:0-3581 GCF_029959305.1 Pseudomonas sp. PS01297 | reverse complement strand
CGCTGCCGCAGGCTGCGATCGAGCGCGCAGCGGTCGCGCTCTTGAAATTTTGAAGCCCCTGCGGGCCTTATCGCAGCCTGCGGCAGCGGCTACAGGGTTCGCACAGGTCAAAAGGAATCTGAACATGCTTCAAGTCGAAAAGCTGCACCAGTTCTACGGCGGCAGCCACATCCTGCGCGGCCTGTCGTTTGAGGTCAAAGTGGGTGAAGTCACCTGCCTGCTGGGTCGCAATGGCGTGGGCAAGACCACGTTGCTCAAGTGCCTGATGGGCTTGCTGCCGGTCAAAGAGGGCCAGGTGCAATGGGAAGGCAAGACCATTACCACGCTCAAACCCCACCAGCGGGTGCACGCCGGTATTGCCTACGTGCCCCAGGGGCGCGAGATTTTCGGGCGCCTGACCGTTGAAGAAAACCTGCTGATGGGCCTGTCGCGCTTTCCCGGCTCTGAAGCCCGTGAAGTGCCCGCGTTTATCTACGAACTGTTCCCGGTGTTGCTGCAAATGAAGCACCGCCGTGGCGGCGACTTGTCCGGCGGCCAGCAGCAACAACTGGCGATTGGCCGGGCGTTGGCCAGTCGCCCACGGCTGCTGATTCTCGACGAGCCCACCGAAGGCATTCAGCCTTCGGTGATCAAGGAGATCGGCGCAGTGATCAAAATGCTCGCGGCACGCGGCGACATGGCGATTTTGCTGGTGGAGCAGTTCTACGACTTTGCCGAGGAACTGGCCGATCAGTACCTGGTGATGTCGCGGGGCGAAATCATTCAGCAAGGCCGAGGTGAAAATATGCAAACAGAAGGTGTGCGCGGGCTGGTGACGATTTAATCTGTCACTCTTTCCGGGTAAAAAGTCCTACATATGAACGTGCCTGCCAACACCGCGCTGTTCACCCCCAGCTGGCACGCCGAGCTGGAACTGGGCTATGGGCGTTTCGGCGACACTACGCGTCCGACCCTGCGTCGCCACCTCGGCCCGCTGCGGGTGCAAAAGCACCTGTACGCCGAAGGCCCCGACGTGTGCCAGCACATCATCGTCCACCCGCCCGGCGGGATTGCGGGCGGTGACCGGCTGGACATCCGCGCCAGCGTCGGGCCCGATGCCTGGGCGCAACTCACCAGCCCCGGCGCAGCCAAGTGGTACCGCGCGGCGGGCCCGGCCTTCCAAAGCGTCGAACTCAACGTGGCCGCAGGCGCGACCCTCGAATGGCTGCCACAAGAAACCATCGTGTTCAGCGCGGCCCAGGCCGAAATCAGCACGCGCATTGAGCTTGAGGGCGATGCTCGGCTGTTTTACTGGGACATGGTGGCGCTGGGCCGCATGGCCAGTGGCGAGCGGTTTGAACGCGGGCATTTTCAGTCGCACCTGGATATTCGACGCGACGGCCAATTGCTCTGGCATGAGCGCCAGCGCATCGTCGGTGATGACGGGCTGCTGGACTCCCCCATCGGCCTGGACGGCAACCCGGTATTTGCCACGTTGTTGGTGACGGGTGAGATCAGCGCTGAACTGCTGGAAACCTGTCGCAGCCTGCCGAACCCGGTGCGCGGGGATTTGACCCAATTACCGGGTTTGCTGGTGGCCCGCTGCCTGGCCACCGAAGCCTTGCAGGCGCGGGGCTGGCTAATTGAGTTATGGCGTTTGCTGCGTCCGGCATTGCTGGGCCGCGAGGCGCTTGCACCACGAATTTGGAGCACTTGAAGAGCCCTCACCCCGCTTTTGCCTTTAGTCCCCTCTCCCTCCGGGAGAGGGTTAGGGAGAGGGGCTTTTGATTTTAAGCAAGCCACACCATTTTTAACTGCCGAACACGGACTCCACCATGGACCTGACTCCACGCGAAAAAGACAAGATGCTGATCTTCACCGCCGGCCTGTTGGCTGAGCGTCGACTGGCCCGCGGGGTGAAACTCAATTACCCGGAAACCATCGCCTATATTTCTGCCGCCCTGCTCGAAGGCGCCCGCGATGGCCGCACCGTGGCCGAGTTGATGCACTACGGCACCACCCTGCTGTCGCGTGAGCAGGTGATGGAAGGCATCCCGGAAATGATCCCGGACATCCAGGTTGAGGCCACCTTCCCTGACGGCACCAAGCTGGTCACCGTCCACCAACCCATCGCCTGAGGCTGCGCCATGTCTTACGTCATTCGTGATGCCGTCCCGGCCGATCTGCCGGCGATTTGCGAGATTTACAACGATGCGGTGCTCAACACCTTGGCGATCTGGAACGAGCAAACCGTCGACCTCGACAACCGCCAGCAGTGGTTCAACGCTCGTCAGGCCCAGGGGTATCCGATTCTGGTGATCGTCGACGATGCCGATGTTGCCTTGGGCTACGCCTCGTTTGGTGACTGGCGGCCCTTTGAAGGCTTTCGCCACACCGTCGAGCATTCGGTGTACGTGCACCCCGACCAGCGCGGCAAAAAGCTGGGGCCCAAGCTGCTCGCCGCGCTGATTGAGCGCGCCAGAGGCTGCGGCAAGCACGTGATGGTGGCGGCCATCGAAGGCGGCAATGCGGCCTCGATTCATGTGCATAAACAACTGGGTTTCGTCACCAGCGGGCGCATGCCGCAAGTCGGGATCAAATTCGGCAACTGGCTCGACCTGACCTTTATGCAACTGATGCTCAACCCCGGCGCACTGCCACCACAGGAGCGTGGGCAATGAACACTGAACAACCGATTCAAGTCATCACGTCCACGTTCGCGCAGTACCGTGAAGGCTTGATTGAGCTGTTGCTCGACGCAGTAAAACATGGGGCTTCGGTCGGCTTTATGGACGACTTTGACCTGGCTCAGGCCAATCGTTACTTCGACGATGTACACACCCAACTGGCACAGGGCAACTTGCTGCTGTGGGTGCTGGTTGAAGATCAGCGCGTGCTGGCCAGTGTTCAATTGGTGCTGTGCCAACGGGCCAACGGCCTCAACCGCGCCGAAGTGCAAAAGCTGCTGGTGCTTAACGAAGCGCGCCGCCGTGGCCTGGGCCAAGTGCTGATCCATGCCCTGGAGCAAGGCGCACGTGCGCAAAAACGCGGCCTGCTGCACCTGGATACCGAGGCCGGTTCACCCGCCGAAAACTTCTACAGCGCGCTGGGCTACACCCGTGTCGGCGAACTGCCCAACTATTGCCAAAACCCCAACGGCACCTACGCGCCGACGGCCATCTACTACAAAACCTTGAGTGAACCGCAATGATTCCAGGCGAATACCGGATTGAAGCGGGCGAGATCGAACTCAACGTCGGTCGCCGCACCCATACCCTCAGCGTGTCCAACCGTGGCGACCGGCCGATTCAGGTGGGCTCGCACTATCATTTTTTCGAGACCAACGACGCGCTGATGTTTGATCGCGGCGACAGCCGTGGCATGCGCCTCAACATTCCGGCGGGCACAGCGGTGCGCTTTGAGCCCGGGCAAACCCGCGAAGTGGAACTGGTGGAACTGGCCGGGCTGCGTCGCGTGTTCGGCTTTGCCGGGCGTGTCATGGGAAATCTGGATTAACCGCTCTTCCCCTTCGTAGGAGCGGGGGGGGGGGGGGGCGGGGTTTTTTTTGAGAAAAAAATAGGGCGGCGCCGCGGGCCGACCGG
>NZ_JASCPQ010000182.1:0-3639 GCF_029959305.1 Pseudomonas sp. PS01297 | reverse complement strand
CTGCCGCAGGCTGCGATAAGGCCCGCAGGGGCTTCAAAATTTCAAGAGCGCGACCGCTGCGCGCTCGATCGCAGCCTGCGGCAGCGGCTACAGGTTCTCTAACGACCCAGATACACCTCAATCACCCGTTCATCCGCCTGCACCTGCTCCAGCGAGCCTTCGGCCAGTACGCTGCCTTGGTGCAAGACGGTGACGTGGTCGGCAATGGCGCCGACAAAGCTCATATCGTGCTCCACCACCATCAGCGAGTGTTTGCCTGCGAGGCTTTTGAACAGTTCGGCGGTGAACTCGGTTTCGGCGTCGGTCATGCCCGCCACTGGCTCGTCCAGCAGCAACAGCTGCGGGTCTTGCATCAGCAGCATGCCGATCTCCAGGAATTGCTTCTGGCCGTGGGACAGCAACCCGGCCTGACGCTGCGCCGAGCTGCTCAAGCGAATGGTCTCGAGCACTTCAGCAATGCGGTCTTTCTGCTCGCCGCTGAGGGTGGCGCGCAGGCTGGCCCACACCGATTTGTCAGTTTTCTGCGCCAGTTCGAGGTTTTCGAACACGCTCAAGGCTTCAAACACGGTGGGCTTTTGGAATTTGCGGCCAATCCCGGCCTGGGCAATCTGCACTTCGCTCATTTGCCGCAGGTCCAGGGTTTCCCCAAACCAGGCCTGGCCTTCGGTGGGCCGGGTCTTGCCGGTGATGACGTCCATCATCGTGGTTTTACCGGCACCGTTGGGGCCGATGATGCAGCGCAGTTCACCCACCCCGATGTACAGGTTGAGGTTGTTCAGGGCCTTGAAGCCATCGAAGCTGACGCTGATGTCTTCGAGCGTCAGGATGGTGCCGTGGCGGGTGTTCAGGCCCTTGCCGGCAGTGTGGCCCAAGCCGATAGCGTCGCGGCCGCTGCCTGAGTCCTTGTTGGGGTCGAGTACAGGTTCGAGCATGACGTTCCTCATTGTTCACCCCGTTTCTTCAACAGGCCGATGATGCCCTTGGGCAGGTACAGCGTGACGACGATAAACAGCGCGCCGAGGAAGAACAGCCAGTACTCAGGGAAGGCCACGGTGAACCAGCTCTTCATGCCGTTGACCACGCCCGCGCCGAGCAGCGGCCCGATCAGGGTGCCGCGCCCGCCCAGTGCAACCCACACGGCGGCTTCGATGGAGTTGGTCGGTGACATTTCGCCGGGGTTGATGATGCCTACTTGCGGCACATACAACGCTCCGGCCAGGCCGCACAGCACCGCGCTCAGTACCCAGACAAACAACTTGAAACCGCGCGGGTCGTAGCCGCAGAACATCAGGCGGTTTTCGGCGTCACGCAGCGCGGTCAGCACCCGGCCAAATTTACTGCGGGCCAGGCGCCAGCCGACAAACAGGCTGGCCACCAGCAACAGCACCGTGGCGAAAAACAGCACCGCACGTGTGCCGGGCTCAGTGATGCCAAAGCCCAGAATGCTGCGAAAGTTGGTGAAGCCGTTGTTGCCGCCAAAGCCGGTTTCGTTGCGGAAAAACAGCAACATCCCGGCAAAGGTCAGGGCTTGGGTCATGATCGAGAAGTACACGCCTTTGATCCGCGAGCGGAAGGCGAAAAAACCAAACACCAGGGCCAATAAACCGGGCGCCAGCACCACCAGGCACATCGCCCACCAGAAGTGCTCGGTGCCGACCCAGTACCACGGCAATTCCGTCCACGATAAAAAGGTCATGAAGTCTGGCAACGCGTCGCCCGAGGCCTGGCGCATCAGGTACATGCCCATGGCATAGCCGCCCAGGGCAAAGAACAAACCATGGCCCAGCGACAGCAGCCCGGCATAACCCCAGACCAAGTCCAGTGCCAGGGCAACGATGGCGTAGCAGAGGATTTTGCCCACCAGTGTCAGGGTGTAGGCCGACACCTGGAACGGGCTGTCGGCGGGCAATAGCGAGAGCAGCGGCATGGCCAGCAGCACCAGCAGGATCAGGCCGCCGACCAGTGCGGTCACGGTGGGCCCGGCTTTTTGTGTGGCGGTAAGCATCAGAGGCTGATTCATCAGTCGATCCCCCGTCCTTTAAGCGCGAAGAGACCTTGCGGGCGCTTCTGGATGAACAGAATGATCAGCCCCAGGATCAGGATTTTGCCGAGCACGGCGCCGATCTGTGGTTCAAGAATCTTGTTCGCGATGCCCAGCCCGAAGGCCGCGTACACGGTGCCCGCCAGTTGGCCGACGCCGCCCAGCACCACCACCAGAAACGAGTCGATGATGTAGCCCTGACCGAGGTCCGGGCCGACGTTGCCGATCTGGCTCAAGGCCACGCCACCGAGCCCGGCAATGCCCGAGCCCAGGCCGAAGGCGAGCATGTCCACGCGCCCGGTCGGTACGCCGCAGCAGGCGGCCATGTTGCGGTTCTGGGTGACGGCGCGCACGTTGAGGCCCAGGCGGGTTTTGTTTAGCAGCAGCCAGGTCAGGAACACCACGGCCAGGGCGAAGACGATAATCACCAGACGGTTGTACGGCAGCACCAGGTTGGGCAGCACTTGAATCCCGCCCGAAAGCCAGGCCGGGTTGGCCACTTCGACGTTTTGTGCGCCGAACAGCACGCGCACCAGCTGGATCAGGATCAGGCTGATGCCCCACGTCGCCAGCAGGGTTTCCAGCGGGCGGCCATAGAGGTGACGAATGATGGTGCGCTCCAGCACCATGCCGATGGCGGCGGTGACGAAAAACGCCACCGGCAGGGCCAGCAACGGGTAGAACTCGATGGCGCCGGGGGCGAAGCGTTGAAACAGCAGTTGCACGCAGTAGGTCGAGTAGGCACCGAGCATCAGCATTTCGCCGTGGGCCATGTTGATCACCCCCAGCAAGCCGAAGGTGATAGCCAGGCCGAGGGCCGCGAGCAGCAGAATCGAGCCCAGCGACAAGCCGCTGAAGGCTTGGCCGAGCAGGTCGCCGATCAGCAGTTTGCGTTTGACCTGGGCCAGGCTGGTTTCGGCGGCGGTGCGCACCGTGGCGTTGGTTTCGACGTCCGGTTGCAGCAGGTTTTCAAGGCGGGTGCGGGCCAGCGGTTCGCCGGTTTCACCGAGCAAACGCACGGCGCTCAAGCGCACGGCGGGGTCTGGATCGACCAGTTGCAGATTGGCCAGCGCCAGGCTTAAAGCCGTGTGCACATCGTGGTCGGTTTCTTCTGCCAGTTGCTGGTCGAGGAATTTAAGCTGCGCCGGTTTGGCGGATTTTTGTAGTTGCTGGGCGGCGCTCAGCCGCAGTTTCGGGTCGGCGGCCAGCAGTTGGTGGCTGGCCAGAGCGGTCTCAACCAGCCCGCGAAGACGGTTGTTCAGGCGCAAGGTTTTGACGTTGCCGTCGACGGTGACTTGCCCCTGTTGCAGGCTGTTGATCAGCTCAACACGGGCGGGCGTGGGCTGGGCCGCCCAGCTTTCGAGGAGTTGGGCCTGCACCGAATTATTGGCCGCCGCGAAATCGCTGGCGTCATCGGCGTAAGCGCCCAGTGGCAATAACACCAAGAGTGCGCAGATAAAACGAAAAAGGGCAGTGGGCATAGTTTTAGCCTTGCGCAAATAGAAACAACTCAACATCCCTGTGGGAGCGGGCTTGCTCGCGATTCATTCAATGCGGTTTTGGCAAGAAACCGCGTCGATACATTCGCGAGCAAGCCC
>NZ_JASCPQ010000181.1:0-3761 GCF_029959305.1 Pseudomonas sp. PS01297 | reverse complement strand
GCGAGCTTGCCTCGCGATCTTTTGATGGTTTAAAAGATCGCGAGGCAAGCTCGCTCCTTGTCGGGTCTCAGCTGATAGGCCGCCACTGGCCAATCAAATGCATCAGATCCCCGTGCCCGTTGAGCTGGAAGTCGCCGCTTGAGCCCGCATCGCTGCTCAGCAAGATGACTTCGTTGGGCAATCGCACCGGCTTTTTAAACGCCACGCTGATCTCGACATTGGCCGCCGGCAGGTGCGCGTTGAGGGCTGCCAGCGCGCGTGCCTTGAGCCACAGGCCGTGGGCGATGGCGCTGGGCAGGCCGAATAGCTTGGCGCTGGCGGCGCTGAGGTGGATGGGGTTGTAGTCGCCCGAGACCCTGGCATAGCGGCGACCGATATTCGACGGCGCATACCAGCGGGTCAGTTCGGTCAAGGCGAGGGGGTTGAAGGTCGGGGTTGCTGGCACTTCGCCGGGCAAGTCGACGCCTTTGCACAACAGCGTGCTTTCGGCTTCCCAGAGTGGCCCGAGTTGATCGTCGACTTGGGTCACGACGTCAAAGGTGGCGCCCTTGGGGTGTTTTTGCAGGTTGTGCACAAACACGCCGATGCGCAGCCGGGTCACACCGCCCATGGGCCGCATGACCCGGATCCGGTTAGTCAGGTGTATCAGTCCCAGCAGCGGGAAGGGGAAATCTTTGTCGGTCAGCAATTGCATTTGCAGGCCGAACGCCAACACATGCGGGTAGGTCGGCGGCAGTAACGGGTTGGGCGCAATCGCGCAAACGTCACGAAAGGCCGCCAGCGCCTGGGCGTCAATGTCGACCCAGCAGCGCACGCCTAGCTCCGGCAAGGTGTTGCCGGTGATTTTGCGTTTGGCCGCCGCTTGCGCATACAGCGCGGGCAAGTGCGGCGGGGCGCTGAGGTCGAGCCAATGCACAGTCATGATTCAGGCCCCCAAGGCACTTTGCCCGCAGACCCGCAACGCTTGCCCGCTGACGGCCCCCGAGCCCGGCTGGCTGAGCCAGGCCACGGCTTCGGCGACGTCTTGTGGCAGACCGCCCTGGCCCAGAGAACTCATGCGCCGCCCGGCTTCGCGCAGGGCAAACGGAATGTGCGCGGTCATTTGGGTTTCGATAAAGCCCGGCGCAACGGCGTTGATACTGATACCGCGCTCGCCCAGCAGCGGCGCCCAGGCCTGGGCCAGACCAATCAGCCCGGCCTTGCTGGCGGCGTAGTTGGTTTGCCCGCGGTTACCGGCGATGCCGCTGATGGACGCGAGCAGAATCACCCTGCCGTTATCGCGCAAGGTGCCGCTGTCCAGCAGGGCCTTGGTCAAGACTTGTGGCGCGTTGAGGTTGACCGCGAGCACCGCATCCCAATATTCGGGCGTCATGTTGGCCAGGGTTTTGTCGCGGGTGATGCCGGCGTTGTGCACCACGATGTCGATGCCGTCCGGCAGATGCTCGACCAACTGCGCGGGGGCGTCTGCGGCGCAAATGTCCAAGGCCAGGCTGCGCCCGCCCAGGCGTGCGGCCAGTGCATCGAGATCGGTTTTGGCTGAGGGCACGTCGAGCAACACCACCTCGGCGCCGTCGCGGGCCAGGGTTTCGGCAATCGACGCGCCAATGCCCCGCGCCGCGCCGGTGACCAAGGCTTTACGTCCGGCCAGTGGCCGCGTCCAGTCCGGCACCTGCGTGGCGCAGGGGCTCAGGCGCAACACCTGGCCGCTGACAAAGGCACTTTTGGGCGAGAGGAAAAAACGCAGCGCGCCTTCCAATTGGTCTTCAGCCCCTTCGCCGACATACAGCAGTTGCAAGGTGCCGCCGCTGCGCAGCTCTTTGGCCAATGAGCGGGCAAAGCCTTCAAGGGCGCGTTGGGCGCTGGCGGCAAACGGATCGCGCTGGGTTTCGGGCGCGCGGCCGAGGATCACGATGTGCGCGCTGGGCGCCAGGCTGCGCAGCAGTGGCTGGAAGAACTCACGCAGTTGTTTGAGTTGGTCGGTGTGCAGCAGTTCGCTGGCATCGAACACCACGGCTTTGAGCTTGGGCCCCTGGCCGGGTATCCACGGGTTGGCCGACGACTCGCCGGGGCCGTAGGCGAATACGGCATCGGTGAGTTTTTGCGCAAAAGCCCCGACCGTCGCGGCCAATGCGCCGCCACCCAATAACAGTGCACCTTCTACCGGGCGCAGGCGGCCCGCTTGCCAGCGTTCCAGTCGTACCGGTGACGGCAGACCCAATGCACCGACCACGCGGTGGCCGATGGATGAGTTGGCAAAGTCGATATAACGGTCTGACATGGAACACTCTCCGACAGATGGGGTTCAAAGGGTTGACCACAAACACGTCATGGTCGTTCGTTATCAGCGATAGGACCTACGCTTGTAACGATCAATGGCCTTGAAAGAATAGGGAACATCTTATGAGTTTGCGTCGAGTAGCCATTATTGGCGGTAATCGAATTCCATTTGCCCGCGCTAACGGAGCGTACGCGACGGCCAGCAATCAGACGATGTTGACCGCTGCGCTGGAGGGGCTGATCGAGCGCTACAACCTGCATGGGTTGCGCATGGGCGAAGTGGTGGCCGGGGCGGTGCTCAAGGATTCCAGGGACTTCAGCCTGACCCGCGAGTGTGTGCTGGGCTCACGCCTGTCGCCACAAACCCCCGCCTATGACCTGCAACAGGCCTGCGGCACCGGCCTGGAAGCGGCGTTGCTGGTGGCCAATAAAATTGCCCTCGGGCAGATTGACTGTGCGATTGCCGGGGGTGTCGACAGCGCCTCGGACGTGCCGATTGGCCTGAATGACGGCCTGCGCAAATGGCTGTTGCAGCTCAACCGCACCAAGGCGCCGCTGGACAAGGTCAAAGCCTTGCTGCAATTGCGCCCGAGCTTTTTGAAACCGGCCTTCCCGCGCAATGGCGAGCCGCGCACCGGCTTGTCCATGGGGCAGCACTGCGAGTTGATGGCGCAAACCTGGCATATCCCCCGGGACGAGCAGGATGCCTTGGCCTTGCACAGCCATCAGGCGTTGTCGGCGGCGTATCACGAGGGCTGGGAAGACGATTTGCTCACCCCGTTTCAGGGGCTGCGCCGCGACAATAACCTGCGCCCCGAGCTGACCCTGGAGAAGCTGGCCGCGCTAAAACCGGTGTTCGAGCGCAGCGCCAAAGGTACTTTGACGGCGGGTAATTCAACGCCGCTGACGGATGGCGCTTCGGTGGTGTTGCTGGCGAGTGAAGAGTGGGCCAAGGCGCAGGGGTTGCCAGTGTTGGCTTACCTGCGCGATGGCGAAACGGCTGCGGTGGATTTCGTACATGGGGCCGAAGGGTTACTGATGGCGCCTGTGTATGCGGTCCCACGGCTGTTGGCGCGTAATGGCCTGACCTTGCAGGACTTTGACTACTACGAGATTCATGAAGCGTTTGCCGCCCAGGTGCTGTGCACGTTGAAGGCGTGGGAAGACGCCGAGTACTGCCGGACAAGGCTGGGGCTGGAGGCGCCGCTGGGGTCCATTGACCGCAGCAAGCTGAACGTCAAAGGCAGTTCGCTGGCTGTTGGGCATCCGTTTGCCGCGACGGGTGGGCGCATCGTCACCAACTTGTCCAAGTTGCTGGCCACGGCCGGGCAGGGCCGAGGGTTGATCTCGATCTGCGCGGCGGGTGGGCAGGGTGTGACGGCGATTCTTGAGCGAGACTGATGTGTTGTGGGAGCGGGCTTGCTCGCGATTGTATCGACACGGGTTAATTCAAAGACCGCGTTGTCTGCATCGCGAGCAAGCCC
>NZ_JASCPQ010000180.1:0-3828 GCF_029959305.1 Pseudomonas sp. PS01297 | reverse complement strand
TATAATTTACAGCGGTTAAGGGTCGCTGCGCAACCCATCGCAGCCTCGTACCTCGTCAGCGGCTACAGGTTTTGGCGTACACGCCCCCCCCCCCCGTAGCAGTTGCCGAGTTTGACGAGGCTACGTCTCCAACCAACCACACAATCCCTGTGGTCGCTGACGAGGCACGAAGGCTGCGATGGCATTAATCAGTCCACATCCCGCCTTGCCAGCCTGCGGCGATATTGCTAGTGTCGATTTATGACCAAATATTGCCTCACCTCGACTACCACCACCACGACCGCTGAAAGCGGAGCGTGCGAAGTGTCGTGAGCCAATAACAGACGAACTTCAAAGGCCCGCCAGCAATGGACAGGGCCTTTTTTATGCCCTTGTGTTGCTGGCTCATACGCAAGGAGATTCACCTCATGCACGCTCTGTTGATACTCGATATGCAAGTGGGGCTGGTTCATGGCCCGGAAAAACCCTGGCGTGGCGAGGCGTTGCTGCAAACCCTGAATAGCCTGATGGACAAGGCTCGCAGCGCAGGAGCTCCGATTTTTCTGGCGCGTCATATCGGGCCGGTGGGTTCGCCCATCGAACCCGGCAGCCCGCTGACGATGATCGTGGAGGAACTGAAGCTTCAGGGTGGCGAGGTGGTATTCGAAAAACGCCGCCCTAACGCCTTCGCGATGACCGATCTGGCAGACAACTTACGGGCGCACGGGGCGACGGGTGTGGTGATCACCGGCATGAAAACTCAATACTGCGTCGACAGCACATGCCGCGCGGCGCGGGATCTTGGCTTTGATGCGGTGCTTATTGCCGATGGTCATAGCTGTTCAGATACGCCGGTGATGAAGGCCCAGGACATTGTGGCGCATCACAACGCAACGCTTGACGGGCCATTCTGCCGGTTGGTTCGGGCTGAGGAATGGCGTTTTTAGGTGACAGCCACGCAATATTTGTAGTCGCTGCCGAGGCACGAAGGCTGCGAAAGATCAAAAGATCAAAAGATCAAAAGATCAAAAGATCGCGAGACAAGCTCGCTCCTACAGGTTTTTTGGCGTACACGTCCCCCTGTAGCAGTTGCCGAGTTTGACGAAGCTACGTCTCCAACAAACAACGCAATCCCGATGCGGGCCGCAGGACCGCCGTTGAGGGATCGCTCACGCCCGCTCAAACATATAAAAACCCAGAAGCCAGCTTACAAACATATGAATTTTTACAAATGTTTGACTGCTTTATGCTGCGCCCGCTTCTCGTAGGGGGAGGCGGTTCGTCGGGATGTCTGGGCAAGCAGGCCCTCGTCGGACACCAACGCCTGCGCCCTCTGCGCAGCCGACTACAGCCAGATTTTTGTGAATGCCGTGCACGGCATTCTGCCGGGAGCCAACCAATGAAAGCAGCACAGTACATCAACGCACACTGGCTAGCGGGCGAAGGCGCCGAGCCGATCCGCGTGTTCGACCCGTCCCTGGGCCAGCCGTTTGCCGAGCTGACGAGCGCCAGCGCAGCCCAAGTGGATCAGGCCGTTGCGGCAGCGCGTGAGGCGCTGCCCGCCTGGCGCAAAGTCGATGCATCGGTGCGCGCCGGTTACTTGAGGGGCTTTGCTGAGCAGCTCGAACAGCGCCGTGAGGCCTTGATCGCCCTGCAGATGCAGAACAACGGCAAGCCCCGGCATGAAGCGGTGGTTGATGTCGACGATGCCATCGCTACGTTCAGCTATTACGCGACCCTGGCCGACGCCCTGGCAAGCAACCCGAACCCTGAAGTGCCGCTGTCAGTGCCCGGCTTTACCTCCCACACACGGCTGGAGCCGGTGGGGGTTGTGG
The DNA here is from genome assembly GCF_029959305.1 of Pseudomonas sp. PS01297. Lineage (NCBI taxonomy): Bacteria > Pseudomonadati > Pseudomonadota > Gammaproteobacteria > Pseudomonadales > Pseudomonadaceae > Pseudomonas > Pseudomonas sp. PS01297. The sequence goes on along the minus strand of NZ_JASCPQ010000180.1, from coordinate 2,014 downwards.
GCTTGATCGTGCCGTGGAATTTCCCGCTGGTGACCAGCGCCTGGAAGCTCGCCCCGGCCCTCGCGGCGGGTTGCACGGTGGTGCTCAAGCCGTCGGAGATCACCCCGCTGATCGAGCAAACCTACGGCGAAATTGCCGATGCCCTGGGCTTGCCGCCCGGCGTGTTGAACATCGTTTGCGGAAAAGCCGAGACCGGCATTGCGCTGAGTAATCATGCGGGTCTGGACAAGTTGTCGTTCACCGGCAGCAACGCCGTAGGCACACAGGTGATGCACAGCGCCGCCGCCCATTGCCGCCCGATCACCCTGGAGCTGGGCGGCAAGTCGGCGATTGTGGTGTTTGAAGATTGCGACCTTGATCAGGCCGTGGAATGGATCGTGGCCGGTATCGCCTGGAACAGCGGGCAAATGTGCTCGGCCACCTCGCGCCTGCTGGTGCACGAGCGCATTGCCGATGCGCTGACCCAGCGTTTGCAGAGCGCTTTCGAGGCCCTGCGCGTGGGCAACCCGCTGACCGGCGAAGTCGACATGGGGCCGCTGACCAGCCAGGCGCAATGGGCCAAGGTGAGCGAGTACTTTGCCGTTGCCCGCGCCGAAGGCTTGCAGTGCGTGGCCGGTGGCAAGGCTTGGTGCGACCCCGGCTGGTTCGTCCGCCCGACCTTGTACACCGACGTGCCGTTGAACAGCCGCCTGTGGACCGAAGAAATTTTTGGCCCGGTGCTGTGCAGCCATCGCTTCAGTTCAGAAGACCAAGCCGTGGCGCTGGCCAACGACAGCCGCTTCGGCCTGGTAGCCACGGTGATCAGCGCGGATCTTGAGCGCGCCGAGCGGGTAGCGCAGGCACTGGAGGTCGGCCACGTGTGGATCAACTCGATCCAGGCGGTGTTCGTCGAAACCTCCTGGGGCGGCACCAAAGGCAGCGGCATCGGACGCGAACTGGGGCCTTGGGGGTTGTCAGCCTATCAATCGGTCAAGCACGTGACCCGCTGCTTGGGTTAAAGCCCGTGCTCGAGAAGCAGATCGGCGATAAAGGCACGCACCGCCTCGCTTTGCGGGTGCCCGGCATGGGTGATCATGCTGTGCCGAACGTCGTAGCGTAACGTCGCTGGCTGCAGGGCACGCATTTGCCCGCTCTGCAGCCAGACCTGGGCGTAGTGAGTGGGCAGATACCCCAGATGGGTGCCGGCCAGCACGCCATGGACCACCGCCTCCATGTGATGCGCCGTGGCCGAGGCGCGGTCGGGAATGATGGGCAGCACCTGATCGACCGGCAAAAACCCGTGGCGGATCCAGTCACAGGCCTGAAGCTGCTGCAAACTTGGCGCCTCGACCGTGAACAGCGGGTGCGTCTGACCGCAGAAAATTCCGATCTCTTCCGAGTACAGCGGCTGATACGTCAAGGTCGGCAGCGGGCGGCTGAAATACGAAATGGCGATGTCCAGTTGGCCGTCAATCACCGCCCGCTCAAGCTCCGTGGGCGAGTTCACGAAAATGTGCAAATGCATGTCGTGTTCACGCTGATAAAAACGCGCAATGGCGGCATCGACCCGAGCCGTCGGCAGCGTCGCGATATTGTCCGCCAGCCCCAGATACAGATCCCCCACCAGCCGCCCGGCAAGGTCCTGGGCCTCATTGCGAAACGCATCCACGGCACCGAACAGCACCGCCGAGGCCTTAAGAATGCGCTGGCCTTTTTCGGTCACGCGAAAGCCGCCTTTGCCGCGCTCACAAATGCGGTAGCCCAGACGTTTTTCCAGCCCGGAAATGTGCGTGCTGATGTTCGACTGGCTCATGTTCAACTCAGCCTGAGCCGCCGTAAACCCACCGCACTTGACCACCGTGGCGAAGATGCGCAGCAGGCGCAAATCCATGTCCGTAACGTTTCTGAGCACAGGGGGTCTCGATGGGAGTGGGTTTGTGCAATGTGTGGGAGCGGGCTTGCTCGCGAAGGTCGTTAACGATGACGCGTATTTACCGAGTAAATGAGGCGTTCTGAAGACCATCGCGAGCAAGCC
>NZ_JASCPQ010000017.1:0-65699 GCF_029959305.1 Pseudomonas sp. PS01297 | reverse complement strand
AGCTTGTCTCGCGATCTTTTCAAGATCAAAAGATCGCGAGACAAGCTCGCTCCTACAGTGGGAAAGTCGAGCAGAGTATTGTCAGTTCTTTATGGCGGCCGGGGGTTGCAGACAATAAGAACCATAAGGATCTGTCTGGCATTTATAAGCAAGTTCAGGGCTGTAGGTTCCAGGAGATAGCCGGCTGTTTGTACATGCAGAAACGGCCATCACTGTGACTAAGACGATAAGCACTTTCATGTTCGCTCCGTTTTTAGCCAGCATGGACTTTGCGGAAAAAGACGTATATCGCTTGTATCTGATTATCAGGTGGGAAATACCTGCTGTATTACTGAGTTTGTAGGCCCTGATCCTGATCGACCCAACCAAACGCTAATTCCTCTTATTTCAATTCACCTTCCCTGATAAACTTTCGCCCCTCGATTTTGCTGACTGGTCTGGACGTTTGATGCCTTCGTTGCCTCTGCGCCTGTCTTTGCTGCTGGCCTTGGGGCTGGCTGGCTGTGATGAGGCGCCGCGCTTTACTCAACCCGAGCCCGGCGAAGCCCGCTCTGGAGGGGACACGACGGTGTTTAAAACCGATCGCAATGCCTTTTCGATGCCGTCTGCGAATCTGTCGCCCACTCAACGGCTGGATTTCAGCGTCGGCAACAGTTTTTTCCGCAGCCCGTGGGTGATTGCACCTTCCACCACCACGGCGCGTGACGGGTTAGGCCCGCTGTTTAATACCAATGCCTGCCAAAACTGCCATATCCGCGACGGTCGCGGGCATCCGCCAGCGCCTGATGCCAAGAATGCGGTGTCGATGCTGGTGCGTCTGTCGATTCCCAATGAGCCCACTTACGCCAAGCTGATCGAGCAAACCGGCATCGTCCCCGAGCCGGTGTACGGTGGCCAGTTGCAAGACATGGCGGTGCCGGGTGTCGCCCCGGAAGGCAAGGTGCGGGTTGACTATGAAGCGGTGCCTGTACGCTTCAAGGACGGCACCGAAGTCCAGTTGCGCAAGCCCTTGCTGCAGATCACTCAGTTGGGCTACGGACCCATGCATCCCGATACGCGGTTCTCGGCGCGCATTGCCCCACCGATGATTGGCTTGGGGTTGCTTGAGGCCATCCCCGAAGAAGCGATTCTGGCCAATTCCCAGGCCAATAAAAATGACGCGGGCATTAACGGGCGACCTAACCGGGTGTGGGATGACGCTCAGCAAAAGACGGTTTTAGGCCGTTTTGGCTGGAAAGCAGGCCAACCGGACCTCAATCAACAAAATGTTCACGCCTTTTCTGGTGATATGGGGCTCACCACCAGCCTGAGACCGTTTGATGATTGCACCCCCGCGCAAACCGACTGCCTGGCAGCGCCCAACGGCAATGGCCCGGATGGCGAACCCGAGGTCAGTGACAACATTCTGCGTCTCGTCGAGTTTTACACCCGCAACCTCGCCGTGCCTGCGCGCCGTGATGTCGATTCGCCGCAGGTGCTGGCCGGTAAAAACCTGTTCTATCAGGCCGGCTGCGTCTCATGTCATACGCCAAAGTTCACCACCTCGGCCAACGCCGCCGAACCTGAGCTGGCCAATCAGGTCATTTACCCGTACAGCGATCTGCTGCTACACAACATGGGGCCGGGCCTTGCCGATAACCGCACCGAGTTCGCCGCCTCGGGCAGCGATTGGCGCACACCGCCACTGTGGGGCATTGGTTTGACCCAGACCGTGAGCGGGCACACTCAGTTTTTGCACGATGGTCGTGCACGCAACCTGCTCGAAGCCGTGCTGTGGCACGGCGGTGAGGCCGAACCGGCCAAGCAGCAGGTGTTGCAATTTAATGCCGAGCAGCGCGCTGCGTTGCTGGCGTTCCTGAATTCTCTTTAACGCCTTATAAGATCGGGGACCCCGACATGTTCAGACCCAAACTCTTGTTCACCAGCCTGGCAGCTATCGCTTTGGCAGCCTGCTCGCCGCAAGATCAGCAAGCCGTCACTTCGGCAGCTATCGCCAAGCAGGTGATTCTGCCGACCTACAGCCGCTGGGTAGAGGCCGACCGCCAACTGGCGATCAGCGCACTGGCTTACTGCGAAGGTAAAGAGACGCTTGAGACCGCTCGCGCCGACTTCCTGCACGCACAAAAAGCCTGGGCCGAACTGCAACCGTTGCTGATTGGCCCGCTGGCTGAAGGCAATCGCTCGTGGCAAGTGCAGTTCTGGCCAGACAAAAAGAACCTGGTGGGCCGTCAGGTTGAGCAACTGGTGGTGGCTCAACCACAGATCGATGCCGCCGCGCTAGCCAAGTCCAGCGTTGTCGTGCAAGGCCTGTCGGCCTATGAGTACATTTTGTTCGACAGCAATATCGACCTGGCTGACAGCGCGCAGAAAACCCGTTACTGCCCGCTGCTGACCGCCATTGGCGAGCGTCAAAAGCAACTGGCCGAAGAGATCCTGGCGAGCTGGAACAGCACTGACGGCATGTTGGCGCAGATGACCAAGTTCCCGAACCAGCGCTACGCCGATTCTCACGAGGCCATCGCCGATCTGCTGCGTGTGCAGGTAACGGCACTCGACACCCTGAAAAAGAAGCTCGGCACACCGATGGGTCGTCAGAGCAAAGGCATCCCGCAACCGTTGCAAGCCGACGCATGGCGCAGCCAGGCGTCCCTGCAAAGTCTCGCAGCCAGCCTCGCAGCGGCGCAAACCGTGTGGGCCGGGGTCGACAACAAAGGCTTGCGCGGCCTGTTGCCTGCTGAACAAAAGCCGTTGGCTGAAAAGATCGACGCTGCTTACGCGACATCGCTCAAGCTGTTCAACGACAATCAGCGCTCCCTCAATGAGCTGCTGGCTGACGACGCTGGCCGCGAGCAACTGAATGCCATCTACGACAGCCTCAATGTCGTACACCGTCTGCACGAAGGTGAACTGGCCAAGGCGTTGGGCATTCAACTGGGCTTTAACGCCAACGACGGCGATTGATGAAGGATGGTTCGATGATGCGCAGGCAAGCTCTCAAGCTCGGCGGTTTACTGCTGAGTGCCATTACCCTGGGTGGCTGGTCGCTGTCCAAACAAGGCCGCAGCCCGCTGCTCTTGAGTGCCCGTGACGATGTCGACGGCAATCACTTTGCCGTGGGCTATCGCCTGGATGGCACCCAGGTGTTCAGCACCCGGGTGAACCAGCGCTGCCATGACATCATCAACCACCCGACGTTGCCGATTGCCTTGTTTGTGGCACGCCGCCCCGGGACTGAGAGTTACCTGATCAGCCTCAAGGACGGGCAGTTGCTGCAAACCATCACCTCGCTGCCCAATCGCCATTTTTATGGTCACGCGGTGATCCATAAAGACGGCGAATGGTTGTACACCACCGAGAATGACACCAGCGATCCGGGGCGCGGCCTGTTGGGGGTTTACCGCTTTGAAAGCGAGCGCCTGGTGCATAGCGGCGAAATCCCGACCCACGGCGTGGGTCCGCACCAAGTGTCGTGGATGCCTGATGGTGAAACCCTGGTGGTGGCCAACGGCGGTATTCGTACCGAAGCTGAAAGCCGGGTTGAGATGAACCTCAATGCGATGGAGCCCAGCCTGGTGCTGATGCAGCGTGACGGTACGTTGCTGAGCAAAGAAACCCTGAGCCAGCAGATGAACAGCGTGCGCCATCTGGGCATTGCCACAGACGGCACCGTCGTCGCGTGTCAGCAGTTTATGGGCGACGCCCACGAATTGTCCGAGTTGTTGGCCATCAAGCGCCCCGGTCAGCCTTTTCAGCCGTTCCCGGTGGCGGAGCCGCAATTGCGAGCCATGGGCCATTACACGGCCAGTGTGGCGGTACACAGCGAGCTGCGCCTGGTGGCCTTGACGGCGCCGCGGGGTAACCGGTTTTTTGTCTGGGACCTGGACAGCGGCGCGTTGCGCCTGGATGCACCCCTGCCGGACTGTGCAGGCGTCGGTGCCGTGCAAGACGGGTTTGTGGTGACGTCAGGGCAAGGCCGCTGCCGCTTTTACGATTGCCGTAAAAGCGAGCTGATGGCCAAGCCTTTGGAGCTGCCTTCGGGGCTTTGGGATAATCATCTACACGTTGTGTAGAGCAATATTTGTAGCCGCTGCCGAAGGCTGCGATGAGGCGCGCAGCGCCTCCAGTTGTTGAAGGCCCTGCGGACCTTATCGCAGCCTTCGGCAGCGACTACGGCTTGTTTATTACGGCCTCATTCCCTGCTTCATTCCATACATGAACAGTAACAGGTCGTGATCGGGTTTCGCGTCTATCGCGACTTTGGCCACACGCGGGATCGGGCATTGCGCGTCGAATTGCGCACTGCTCAATACCTGCATCACGGGTGGTTGCCACGCCGCCACTGCCGCCGTGGCAATGGCCAAAGAGCCAAGCAAAAACAAACCTCGTGCTATTTCTCGCTTCATCACCGTAACCCTTTGATGGCGCTGCCAAACACCTTTTCATAAAAGTAGTTCAGTTTGTTCCAGTCGTCGGTATTCCACGACGAATGGCGGCGCAGCTGTTTGAGGTCGTGCGCGGCCGCTTTACGGGCCGTCAGCCGTTGCCGGCTTTTTTCAAGGTCCAGCAGCGCCACATCAACTTGAGCGCTTTCACCCGTGCCAGTCACCCGGACAAACACATGCTTGGCATACAGGCAGCCATGCTGCCAACGGCCCAGATGCATGCGTGCCAAGGTCGTGGCGATGGTTTCAAGCACCCGATCATGTATCGCCTCACCGTGAATGTCGCGTTCACCGGCAGCGTACCAGTTGTCTATTTCAATAAAATTTTCCAGCGCCGCGGTAACCAACAATGCACGCCACTGTTTATCTGCACCTTGTTGCGCCCCGCAATACACCAGCTCTGGCACACCCACCGCTAAACGGTTAAACGCCTGCAGCGCGTCACGCTCACGCAATACGGTCGGGCGACCCAACGGGTAACGCCAGCTGCGGTAGGTGTGTCCGACCTGACGTTTGACATAGAGCAAGCGGCCATTGGCCTCGTGAATCCGCTGTACACCACTTTCACCGCCACGACGCTGATTCGGTTCCTCTACCCACTCGCCTTGCTGCTGCCAGTAGAACTCAAAGCGGTTTTCAGTCGCGGTGTGGGATGGCGATACGGAATCAACGGTCATGCATTACCTCTTGCGCAGTATGTAAACCCGCCACATGGCGTAGAGCGGGATAAAATCCAAATGTTGTTGAACGCTAAAGCCAGCCTTTTCAAACTCGGCTTCAACAGTAGCAGCCGGTAACACAAAGCGGTTTTGGTAACTGTCGGCCCCAGCATCCTCAACCCGATGACGCTCAAGACGCTTGCGTCTCCAGGCCTTAACGTTGCCATCGACCCACAACGAAACAATCACGCTGTCTCGGCTAACCCGGTGAAACTCCTTTAACAGAGCCATCCGGTGGGTTGCATCGCCTATGTGATGCAGCAGGCGCATGCAAAAAATGCTGTCGACTGCGTTGTCCGGCAGGTCGATATCAAATGCAGATGTCTGCAAGTGCCGTACCCGTTTAACCACATCAGCCGGCTGGGCTATCGATGCCACTTCGAGCATGGACGGCGAATTGTCTGCGCCGATGATCATGCGGTTGTGTTTTTCAGCCAGCAGCGGCCAAAACCGCCCCGCCCCGCAAGGCAGGTCTAACACCACGCCCGGATCTCCAGCCAATGCCAAAGCTTTGCGCGCCAGTTGCACGTCGCGTTTATGTGAAAGGCGTCGTGCGAAACCATCTTGATGTTTAAGCAAGTACTCGATGGCGTGTTGCAGGTCATATTTTTCAGCAAATTCAAGTTTGATCGCGGTGCTCATGGTGGCTCTCCTGAAGCAATTACAGGCCACCTTAATCAAGAGAACGTGCGCATCAGGTCATCATGAGGTGAAAAAAATGTACGAGCGAGTCCATAAACGCTGTAGGGTTTTACAGACACAAGATACTGGCTCGGGGCCACTCTACGGACTAATGAGCCGTAGGAAAAGTGACCCGCAGACCGCAGGTCACGAATGGATAGCTCAGATGTCGGCGGGATTGAGTTCTACGTGGAAGCGGCAACCGTTGGGTTCCATGGTGGTCAGCGTCACTCGCCAGCCCTGGCTGTCGCAGATCCGCTGGACCAATGACAGGCCCAACCCAAGCCCTTCACCGCGTTTTTCGCCGCCCCGCACAAAGGGCTGAAACATCGCCTGACGCTTCTCTTCGGGGATGCCCACACCACTGTCCTCGACCACAAACCCGGTGGGCTCAAGGCTCAAGCGAATGAACCCGATGTCGGTGTAGTGCAAGGCATTGCGTAGCAGGTTGCCCATGACCGCATGCAAGAACGTCGCGTTGTAGCGGGTATCGAGCGGGTTGCCGGGGTCATAGATCAGTGTCAGCCCTTTCGCTTCGATAGGCCCCCGCCACAGGCTGATCAAGCCCTCGGCCACGGTCGTCAGGGTGACGGTCGGTGACATGGTGGCGTCTTCATGCTGCGCACGGGCGAGCATGAGGAAGGTTTGCACCAGCTCACGCATTTCTTCACAGGCGCGGGAAATTCGCTCCACTTGCGAGCGACTGCGCTGATCCAGCGACGGGCTTTCGAGCAACAGTTCGCAGGAACTCGCCAACACCATCAGCGGTGTACGCAATTCGTGACTCACGTCACTGGTAAACAGCCGCTCGCGGGTCAAAGTGTCACGCAGGCGGCCCAGGGTGGCGTCAAAGGCCACGGCCAGCTCACCCACTTCATCGGCGGCGTAATCGGGCGCCAGCGGCGGGGCCAGGCCCAACAGCTGTTCTCGATGGCGTACCTGGCGCGCCAGACGTACCACCGGCGCCATCACCCTGCGCGCCAGGACCCAGCCGAGGAAAACCGCCAGCGCCAGCGCCAGCACGAACCCGACCAGCACCACGGCGAACAGCACGCGTTCGCGCTCTTCAAAATCACTTTGGTCTTGCAGCAACACGTAGCGCCGCCCGTCGACTACCTCGACCATCGCGTGATACGACAGCTGATCACGGAACACCTCATGAAAGCCTGGTTCCAGGTGGCGCAAGTCTTTGGGCAAGGCAAAATCACCGCGCCCGCCGCTGTAGTAAAACAGTTGGTCGGGCTCAGGACGGTGGTTCCAGTCGCTGACGTTATCCATCAACAGCAGACGCTGCAGATCCCCGCCCAAGCCTGCTGAAATCAGTTTTTCTTCAACCAGGTGCACCGTGGCGACAATGCCCATGGCGAACGTCCCGGCCACCAGCGCACTCATCAGCGCAAAGGCGATGATGATCCGCTGGGCAAGGCTTTGCTTAAACTCCATCACGACTCTCGGCGAGACGATACCCCACGCCATGTACCGTTTGCAGCAAGGGCTTGTCGAACGGCTTGTCGATCACCTGACGCAACTGGTGAACGTGGCTGCGCAGGCTGTCGCTGTCCGGGCAATCATCGCCCCACAGGGCCTCTTCCAGCACTTCACGGCGCAGCACATGCGGGCTTTTTTGCATCAACACGGCCAGCAGTTTCAAGCCGACCGGGTTGAGCTTGAGCATGCGCCCTTCACGGGTGACTTCCAGGGTGTCGAGGTCGTAGCGCAAGTCTGCGACCTGCAACTCGCGACGGCCGCCGCCTTGCGCACGGCGCAGTACGGCCTCAATGCGCGCTGCCAGCTCGGACAAGGCGAAAGGTTTGAGCAGGTAGTCATCAGCACCGGACTTGAAGCCTTGCAGGCGATCATCCAGCTGGTCACGGGCCGTGAGCATGATGACCGGCGTGTCGCGACGGGCGTCTTCGCGCAGGCGCTTGCACAGTGTGTAGCCATCAATGCCCGGCAGCATGATGTCGAGCACGATCAAGTCATAGTGTTCAGTCGCGGCCAGATGCAACCCGGACAAGCCGTCCTGCGCGCAGTCAACGGTATACCCCTTAAGCCCCAGGTAGTCCGCCAGATTGGCGAGGATATCGCGATTGTCTTCAACCAATAAAATTCGCATGGGCACTTTTCTCCGTACGCAGTAACGGCCATCTCGGCCACGGCAGCTTAAGGCCAAGAGCCGCGCAGAGCCAGCGTTGTAGGGCGTTTACACGATTTAGTTAACGGCCGCGCGATGTTGACGAGTCTTTCACTCGACGCTCACACACTACCGACAACAGCGACTGCATACTCGTGCGCCCACAGGTGTTTTGTGGGTGGTAGATCAAGAGATCGCAGCCTGCGGCAGCTCCTACGGGATACTCATCAGGCACAAAAAAGCCCCGCCTGATCACTCAGGCGGGGCTTTTGCGTATCGGGGTAAGGCTGGCTTACATCATGCCGCCCATACCACCCATGCCGCCCATGTCTGGCATGCCGCCGCCAGCTGGTTTGTCTTCCTGGATCTCAGCGATCATCGCCTCAGTGGTGATCATCAGGCTGGCAATCGACGAAGCCGCTTGCAGAGCCGAACGAGTCACTTTAGCCGGGTCAAGGATACCCATTTCGATCATGTCGCCGTATTCGCCAGTGGCAGCGTTGTAACCGAAGTTACCCGAACCCTGCTTCACTTTGTCGACTACAACGCTTGGCTCGTCGCCGGAGTTGGAAACGATCTGGCGCAGAGGTGCTTCAACAGCACGACGCAGCAGCGCGATACCAACATTCTGATCGGCGTTGTCGCCTTTCAGGTCAGAGATTGCCTGCAGAGCGCGAACCAGTGCCACGCCACCGCCAGGTACCACGCCTTCTTCAACGGCTGCACGGGTCGCGTGCAGGGCGTCTTCAACGCGGGCTTTTTTCTCTTTCATTTCAACTTCGGAACCAGCGCCAACCTTGATCACTGCTACGCCGCCCGACAGCTTGGCCAGACGCTCTTGCAGTTTTTCACGGTCGTAGTCCGAGGTGGTGTCAGCCACTTGAGCACGGATCTGAGTCACACGTGCCTGGATGTCCGCTTCAACGCCAGCACCGTCGATGATGGTGGTGTTTTCTTTGGACAGGATTACGCGCTTGGCGTTACCCAGGTGCTCCAGAGTGGTGCTTTCCAGGCTCAGGCCGATCTCTTCGGAGATAACGGTACCGCCAGTCAGAACAGCGATGTCCTGCAGCATTGCTTTGCGACGGTCGCCGAAGCCAGGTGCTTTAACAGCAGCGACTTTAACGATACCGCGCATGTTGTTCACAACCAGAGTCGCCAGGGCTTCGCCTTCAACGTCTTCAGCCACGATCAGCAGTGGACGGCCGGCTTTGGCAACGGCTTCCAGGACTGGCAGCATTTCGCGGATGTTGGAGATCTTTTTGTCAACCAACAGGATCAGCGGGCCGTCCAGCTCAGCCACCATGGTGTCTGGCTTGTTAACGAAGTAAGGGGACAGGTAGCCACGGTCAAACTGCATGCCTTCAACCACAGACAGTTCGTTTTCCAGGCCCGAGCCTTCTTCAACGGTGATCACGCCTTCTTTGCCGACTTTAGCCATGGCTTCAGCAATGATGTCGCCGATGGAGCTGTCGGAGTTGGCAGAGATGGTACCCACCTGAGCGATTGCCTTGCTGTCAGCGCATGGCTTGGACAGTTGACGCAGCTCTTTGACAATGGCGATGGTCGCTTTGTCGATACCGCGTTTCAGGTCCATCGGGTTCATGCCGGCAGCGACGGCTTTCAGGCCTTCGTTGACAATCGACTGAGCCAGAACGGTTGCAGTGGTAGTACCGTCACCAGCGTCATCGTTAGCACGGGAGGCAACGTCTTTAACCAGTTGCGCGCCCATGTTTTCGAAGCGATCTTTCAGTTCGATTTCTTTGGCAACCGAAACACCGTCTTTGGTGATGGTCGGAGCGCCGAAGCTCTTCTCGATGATCACGTTGCGGCCTTTAGGGCCCAGTGTTGCTTTTACTGCGTCAGCCAGGACGTTGACACCGGCGAGCATTTTTTTACGGGCGGAATCGCCGAATTTAACTTCTTTAGCAGCCATGTTCGTTCTTCCTTAAATACTTTGTAGTAACGGGAAAAGGAGCGGGAAATCAGCCTTCGATAACAGCGAGAATCTCGTTCTCAGCCATTACCAGCAGGTCTTCGCCGTCGACTTTCACAGTGTTGCTGCCGGAGTAAGGGCCGAACACAACCTTGTCACCCACTTTCACGGCCAGCGCACGCACTTCACCGTTGTCCAGAACGCGGCCAGTACCCACAGCAATGACTTCACCGCTGTTGGCTTTCTCGGCAGCTGAACCCGGCAGAACGATACCGCCAGCGGTTTTCTTTTCTTCTTCGCTGCGACGGATTACGACGCGGTCATGCAGAGGACGAAGCTTCATTGTCGATCTCTCCTAATTGTGGTGTTCATCGGCCGGTGTCAATACCGGCTGGGTTTGCAAGTCCGGAAATGCCGGGTGTTAATCGCTGAAGGGTGCCTGCTGTTGCCAGCAAAACCCTGCGGTGCCAGTTACATAAGGGCGCATCCAGTGATTACAAGAGCGCCCAGACGAAATTTTTTACCTTTCGCACCGCGCAAAAACAAACACGGCACTCTTGAGTGCCGTGCTTAAGCCTTTACAGGGAAACTTACTTGTCGCGGTGTTCAAACTCGCCTTCGATCACATTGGGCTCACGGCCCACGGGTTGATGCGTGCCAGGGCGATGCGCCGTTTCAAATTCCTCGGCAAAGGCACGCTGGCGCATCGCTTGCTCTTCTGCACGTTTGCGCAAGCGATTGACCAGAAAATGACGAACCGGCGGGAGCAGCAACAGCAGACCGGCGATGTCGCTGATAAAACCCGGCAGTACCAACAAGCCGCCACCCAACGCCACCATCAGGCCTTGAAGCATTTGTTGAGCCGGCAGCTCACCACGATTGAGGCTTTCACGCGCACTCAAGGCGGTGGCCAAGCCCGCAACGCGTACTACCAGAACCCCGAACAAGGAGCCTGCGATGATCAGCAGCAACGCCGGGAAAAACCCGATAGCGGTGCTGACCTTGAAAAAGACGTACAGCTCTAGCACTGGAAACAACAGAAAGAGCAATAAAAAAGCGCGCATCAAATGATTCCTCTCCGGAAGAATATCTTCCAACACAGCTTAGATGACGGCGCGCCTTTGTGAATTCAAGGTTATGCCGTTTCTTTTTTAGGCCATTCACTTGCGCGAGCCAGCAAAACCAGCGCTTCGCGCACTTGTGTCGAAGTGTTACAAGCCTCTGGAAAGGCCAGCCAGTACACACTCTGACCAATGCGCAGATGCATGCCTTCGCTGTCCAGGCCGACCATTTCTGCAGGTGTAGTCTTTGGCAGCCCGGCCAGCTCAACGTAATGAGCGATGGCGTTAGCGTGATCGTCGTTCATGTGCTCGATCATGCGCACTTCAACTGGTCCGGCAAAAGGGTTGGCCAGTGTGAGTTGATCCACCCAGTGAATCGCACCAAAACCACCGATATAACGATGGCGCACCGGGTTGAGCACCCAAAAGTCGAAGTCATGGGCGGTGTGATAGCTCTGCGACTCCGGGAAATAGCGGTAGTAACGCTCAGCCGCGGCTTCAATGGCCGCCGGGTCAGTCAGTTGCTCGGCTTCGGCCAGGTAGGTCAGGCGTCCTACCGCCTGCACGTCTTCGGCGCCACGCTCACCCACCATCAGTGAGCACTTTGGGTCTTTGCGCAGGTTGTGGGTGTGCTGAGCGATCCGGCTGATCAGGATCAATGGCCGCCCTTGCTCATCAAGGCAATAAGGCACCATAGACCCAAAGGGGAACCCTGGCATTGCCTTGGAGAGCGTGGCCAACGCTCCACGGTATTCCTTGAGCAATAATTCTCGGGCATGCTTGGCTACTTCAACGCTCAACTTATGACTCCTTAATAAAAATCCGTCGAAACGGTCGAGATCAGGGCACTCATGCAACTAAAAGACAAAGTAATCATTATCACTGGCGGCTGCCAAGGGCTAGGTCGCGCCATGGCCGAGTACCTGGCGGCCAAGGGCGCCAAGCTGGCTTTGGTGGACCTGAACCCGGAAAAACTCGAGCTCGCCGTTGCGGCCTGTCAGGCCCACGGAGTTCAAGCGCGGGCTTATTTGTGCAACGTCGCCGATGAAGAGCAGGTTACACAAACCGTGGGGCAAATTGCTGAAGACTTTGGCGCGATCAATGGTCTGGTGAACAACGCCGGGATCTTGCGTGATGGCCTGCTGTTGAAGGTCAAGGACGGCGTAGTCAGCAAAATGAGCCTGGCGCAGTGGCAAGCTGTTATCGACGTCAACTTGACCGGGGTTTTCCTGTGCACCCGTGAAGTGGCGGCGAAGATGGTCGAACTCAGCAGCCAGGGCGCGATTATCAATATTTCTTCCATCTCACGTGCTGGCAACGTTGGCCAAACCAACTACTCGGCCGCCAAGGCCGGTGTGGCAGCTGCGACCGTGACTTGGGCCAAAGAGCTGGCGCGTTACGGTATCCGTGTGGCGGGCATTGCTCCCGGGTTTATCGAAACCGAAATGACCTTGGGCATGAAGCCCGAAGCCCTGGAAAAAATGACTGCGGGCATCCCGCTGAAACGCATGGGCAAGGTCGAAGAAATTGCCCATTCAGCGGCGTATATCTTTGAAAACGACTATTACAGTGGCCGGATCCTGGAGCTGGATGGTGGTTTAAGGATTTAACCCCCGCCCTGCTGGAGCGGCCTGAGGCTACGATCTTTTGACGTTCAAGATCAAAAGATCGCGAGGCGAGCTCGCTCCTGCACAAGGGTCGTGGTGTTACCACATCACGCCAAAACCTGCGGTGTAGCGGGTTTTGTTGAGTGCGTTGTCTTTGCCGCTGCTACTGCCGATCAGGTCTTTTTCAGCCTTGAGGTTGAGCGATGCCCATTCGGTGACTTTGTAGCGCAAGCCAATTTCGGCGTCGAGGCTGTAGTCTGAATCCCCGCCCAGCGGCTTGCCCAGTTCACCGTTGGTAAAGATCGATACCGTTTTACCTACCAGGTAACGGTTGTAATCCCACTTCATGGCCAGCGAGTAGAAGTTGCTTTTACCGCCATCCGAGTATTCATAGTCGGTACGGTTCAGCAGTGAGCCCAAGGAAAACGCGCCCAGCTCGTCATCCCAGAACTGATAACCAGGACCAGTACCTACAGTGCGCTGACGGGAAATGTCTTCGATTCTGTCGCGGGTGTAGTTCAAGCGGCCCTGCCAGTACCAGTGCTCATCAATAAA
Organism: Pseudomonas sp. PS01297; assembly: GCF_029959305.1. Taxonomy (NCBI): domain Bacteria; kingdom Pseudomonadati; phylum Pseudomonadota; class Gammaproteobacteria; order Pseudomonadales; family Pseudomonadaceae; genus Pseudomonas; species Pseudomonas sp. PS01297. The sequence continues at coordinate 52,564 of NZ_JASCPQ010000017.1, read as the reverse complement.
GTGGTCAAGCGCGTATTCGGCATTCCAGTTGTTCGTGGTGACCACATCGTTCTGGGCCTCACGGTTGTAGGAAGCTTCGGCGTTGTGACGCCAGGCGCCGTGACGCGCCGAGGTTTTGAGGTCGATGTCGTAGTCGTCGGTGTCTTTGTCGGCGCGTTTGTAGTCCAGCGCGACGTCGACATTACCCTTCCAGACAAAGTCTTCGATCAGCGGTTTGGGTTTGACGATTTGCTGAATGCTCGCCAGCTCAACCGTTTTAGGCGCCTCGCCATTGGCCAGGATGACCTTGCCGTCTTCGGCCGCCTTGAGTGACTTAGCCTTTTCACCCACGTAGGCATCTTGTTTGACCAGCAGTTCCTGATCGCTTTCCAGGGTTTTGACTTGTTTCCAGTCAATCGGAATAGCGCCCGCATAGTCGGTCTGAATCAGCAACTTGCCCCCATCAAACACTTTTATCTTGCCGGACAGACGGTCGCCGTTCTTTAACCAGACCGTATCGGCGAGCAAAGGCGTGGACACATTCAAGACAGCAAGGCATAACAAGGTTCTGGACAACATAAGCAGATGCGAAACTCGGTTTTACGAAAGAATGACGGCATTATCCAGAAGGACACACCCCAAGCAAAGAAAGACCCGGTGTTTTTCGTGTAGTTCCTTTGCTATCGCGCGCGACGGAAACGTCTTATTTATAACTCCACGGTTTTCGCCCCATGAACTCACCCGACAGTGCATCGCCATCGCCTGCCGAGCTTCGACGAACGGCCCTGTACTCGACCTTGATGCAAGTGCCCGATGGCAAAGTCGTCACCTATGGCCAGCTTGCCGAGCTGGCAGGCCTGGGCCGAGCCGCCCGCTGGGTCGGCCGCACGCTAAGCCAGCTCCCCGAAGACACCCGCCTGCCCTGGCATCGGGTGTTGGCCGCAGGCGGCAGGATCAGTTTGCCTGCGGGCAGCCCTAGCGGTGATGAACAACGAGCGCGTCTGCGCGGCGAAGGATTAAGCATTGTTAATAATCGTGTGGATATACGACGCCATGGCTGGCGCCCGATAGAGCACTGCGGTTAGAGTGCGCCCTTTGTTTCCGCAATCAGAGGCAGACTCGAGTCCATGCCCCGTAAAACCTGGCGCGAAGCGCTAGCTGCCTATTCCAGCCCCTCAACCCTTGTGCTGTTGTTGCTCGGTTTCGCCGCCGGTTTGCCGTACATGCTGGTGTTTTCAACGCTGTCTGTGTGGTTGCGCGAAGCAGGTGTGGCCCGCGAAACCATCGGCTATGCCAGCCTGATCGGCCTGGCTTATGCCTTTAAATGGGTGTGGTCGCCGCTGCTCGACCAATGGCGCCTGCCATTGCTCGGCAAGCTGGGCAGACGCCGCTCGTGGCTGGTGCTGTCACAGACGCTGGTGATCCTGGGCTTGATCGGCATGGGCTTTTGCGACCCGCAAAAGCACTTGTCATGGCTGATTGCGATTGCCGTTATCGTGTCATTTGCCTCCGCCACCCAAGACATCGCGATCGACGCTTACCGCCTGGAAATTGCCGACGACAGCCGCCAGGCCGCCCTCGCCGCCAGTTACATGTCCGGTTACCGCGTAGCCGCCCTGCTGGCAACGGCCGGGGCACTATTTTTTGCTGAGGGCTTCGGCTCAACCGGCTTCAACTATAAGCATTCGGCCTGGACCGGCACTTATGTGCTGTTCGGCGTGCTGATGATCCCCGCGTTGCTGACCACCTTTTTCATGCGCGAACCACCGGTCACCCTGCGCACTCAGCTGTCGGTGGGCCGCTATAGCTTCGTCCATCAACTGGCCTCGGTGTTCGTGCTGATCGTGCTGCTGGTGTCGGTGCCGGCGATGTTCACCCAGCTGTACAACACCAACTTTGCGGGCGTGCTGTTTGAAGGCATGAGCCCCATGACGCTGCTGATGGAAGACCGCGCGTTTCTGCGCGCCATCCTTTATATCCTGCTGACCGGTTTGTGCCTGTCCACCATGGGGCGACGCGGGCTCGCCCCCGTCTTGACGCCGGTTAACGACTTTATTGTGCGTTATCGCTGGCAGGCGCTTTTGCTGCTTGGGCTGATTGCTACCTATCGCATGTCTGACACGGTCATGGGTGTGATGGCCAACGTGTTTTACATCGACCAGGGCTTTACCAAGGACCAGATCGCTGGTGTCAGCAAGATTTTCGGCCTGTTCATGACCCTGTTCGGTGCAGGCATGGGCGGGCTGCTGATTGTACGTTTCGGCATTTTGCCGATCCTGTTGATTGGCGGGGCCGCATCCGCCGCGACCAACCTGCTGTTTATGCTGCTGGCCGACATGGGCCCGAATCTGCAGATGCTGATTGTCACGATTTCACTCGACAACTTCAGCTCCGGCCTCGCCACCTCAGCCTTTGTTGCCTACCTGTCGAGCCTGACCAACCTCAAGTTCTCTGCCACCCAATACGCATTGCTCAGCTCGATCATGCTGCTGCTTCCGCGTTTGATGGGCGGCTACTCCGGGGTCATGGTCGAGAAGTTCGGTTATCACAACTTCTTTATCATCACCGCCATCATGGGCATCCCGACCCTGCTGCTGATCAGCCTGCACTGGTATCAGGAAACCCGTAAAGCCCGTCTGAACCCCACAGTAGACCTCGACAAACGCGCCGATTGAACGGAGGGAGCCTGCCTCCCTCCCCCGGTCTGTACGCAATCAAATCTCGCCCGTACAATGGCCAGTCAAATTTAGTCATCAGCAACGGCAACGACTACCCATGCGCACCAGTCAATATTTGCTCGCCACACAGAAAGAAACGCCTTCGGACGCGGTCGTTATCAGCCATCAGCTGATGCTGCGCGCCGGCATGATTCGCAAACTGGCCTCGGGCCTGTACACCTGGCTGCCCATGGGCTTGCGGATCATGCGCAAGGCCGAAGCCATTGTTCGCGAAGAAATGAACGCTGCTGGCGCTCTGGAAGTGCTGATGCCGAGCATTCAACCGGCTGAACTGTGGCAAGAGTCCGGTCGCTGGGAAGAGTACGGCCCGGAGCTGCTGCGCCTTAAAGATCGCCACGGTCGCGAGTTCTGCGTGGGCCCGACCCACGAAGAAGTCATCACCGATCTGTGCCGCAACGAGCTGAACAGCTACAAGCAGTTGCCGATCAACCTGTACCAGATCCAGACCAAGTTCCGTGACGAAATCCGCCCGCGCTTCGGCTTGATGCGTGGCCGCGAGTTCATCATGAAGGACGCCTATTCGTTCCACGCCGACCAGGCATCGCTGCAGGTCACTTATGACCGCATGCACCAGGCCTACTGCAACGTGTTCACTCGCTTGGGTCTGAAGTTCCGCCCGGTAGAAGCGGACAACGGCTCCATCGGTGGCGCGGGCTCCCACGAATTCCACGTACTGGCTGAGTCCGGCGAAGACGATATCGTGTTCAGCAATGGCTCCGAATACGCAGCCAACATCGAAAAGGCCGAAGCTGTTCCAGCCGAAACCTCCCGTGCGCCAGCGTCTGAAGAACTGCGCCTGGTCGATACGCCTGACGCCAAGACCATTGTTCAATTGGTAGAAGGCCACAACCTGCCAATCGAAAAAACCGTCAAGACCCTGATCGTTCACGCCGCTGAAGAAGGCAAGCTGATCGCCCTGGTGATCCGTGGCGACCACGATCTCAACGAAATCAAGGCGGGCAACCATCCGCTGGTGGCCAGCCCACTGACCATGGCTTCGGACGCTGATCTGCGTGACGCCATCGGCGCTGGCGCGGGTTCCCTGGGCCCGCTGAACCTGCCACTGCCTTGCATCATCGACCGCTCGGTCGAGCTGATGAGCGACTTTGCGGTCGGCGCCAACATCGACGACAAGCACTACTTCGGCGTGAACTGGGAGCGTGACTTGCCTGTACCTACCGTTGCCGACCTGCGCAACGTGGTCGCTGGCGACCCAAGCCCGGACGGTAAAGGCACGCTGGAAATCAAACGCGGCATCGAAGTGGGCCACATCTTCCAGCTGGGCACCAAGTACAGCGAAGCGATGAAGTGCCAGGTACTGGGCGAAAACGGCAAGCCTGTAACCCTGACCATGGGTTGCTACGGCATTGGCGTTTCTCGCGTGGTGGCGGCTGCCATCGAGCAGAACAACGACGAGCGCGGCATTATCTGGAGCGATGCCCTGGCACCGTTCCAGATCGCCCTCGTGCCGCTGCGTTACGAAACTGACGCCGTGCGTGAAGCCACCGACGCGCTGTATGCACAGTTGACCGCCGCAGGCTTTGAAGTACTGCTGGATGACCGTGACAAAAAGACCAGCCCGGGCATCAAGTTCGCAGACATGGAACTGATCGGTATTCCGCACCGGATCGTCGTCAGTGACCGCGGTCTGGCCGAAGGCAACCTGGAATACAAGAGCCGCACCGAAGCAGAGCCACAAGCCCTGCCCGTTGCTGACGCCCTGGCTTTCCTTCAGGCACGTATCCGTCGCTGAACCCACATAGAGACGTCATGTTCAATCGAAGTACCTTGACGGGCGCCGCCATATGCGGCGCCCTGTTGTTGAGCGGCTGCGCCAATCACATGTCACAACGCAGCGAGCATGAAGAGCGCATTGAGCGCAAACTGCTCGCCCACACCCTGCACATTGACGTCGGTTCGCCGGCGGCCATGGAGTTGCCGCAACGCCGTGTGCGCATCAATGAACAAAAGACCTTTGAGGTCACTGAGTTCGATGTCACCCGTCATTACGACCGCTACACCCCCTACCAACCCTGGCGCAAAATCTATGAGATGCCGCTGGGCGCGGTCGCGGTTGTGGCGGGTGTCGGGGCCAATGTGCTGAACGTGTTCATGTTCGGGCAATTGCCTGACAGCGTGACCAAAGACTGGATCACTTACGGCGTCGACGGCCTCAACCCGGCGATGAACGTGCAATCTCACGGCCGCGCCGAGCAGAACCTGGCCGGCATCGAAGAGATCCAGCGAGACAAGCGCATGGAATACTCAAGCTTGCCGTGGGCAGAACGCCCGGTCATCGTCAGTGCGGGCAAGCAAAGCCATGAAATGACCACGGACCGTAACGGTGTGTTGCGCCTCAATTTGCTCGACAGCCCGTTTGCCGAACAAGACTTGAATCGCGTGAGCAAATTGACCATCACGGTCGAAGATGCTCAGGACGAAGCGCATTCCGACTCAACCCTGTCGATCAGCAGTAATTTGCGTGGCAAGTTGCTCGAAGCGCACAACTTGATCTACGACGACCTTGAGGGTGACGACGTCAACCAATGGGTGCATCGGGTCAAGCGCTTGTCAGAACTAGGCCTTGAAGAAGAAGCCAGCGAGCTGGAGCAAAGCCTGATTGAACTGACGCGCAACGACCCTGAGTTGCAGCGTGAGTTTTTGCAGTCGCTGACCAAGAACGCCGGTCGACTGGTGGCGGACCCCGGGGTTAGCTAAAGCGCCTCTACGGGTGCCTGGCGAACAACTCCAGTTGCTCATGCCCGGAGCTCAAATCATGTAAACGCACGCCAAGCCCCAACAATCGGACGGGCTTGGCACCGCGTGCAAACGCCTGACTCATCAACCCCTGATAACTCTCAAGATCGCGCCCCGCTCCGGACTGCTCCAGGGTGGTTTGGGTAAAGTCGTGGAATTTGACTTTGACGAAGGGCTTGCCGGGGCGATAGCTGCTGTCGATTCTGGCGATACGCCCGTTCAAGGTGTCGAGAAGTTCGGGCAGTTTGTCCAGGCACGCGGCCAGATCCGGCAAATCCGTGTCGTAGGTGTTTTCGACACTGACAGACTGGCGTCGGCTATCGCTTTGCACCAAGCGCTCATCAATCCCGCGCGCCAGCCCCCATAAACGCTCGCCAAAACTGCCAAATTCACGCACTAACGCCAACTTGTTCCAGTCACGCAGGTCATGACAGGTCTCAATACCCAAGCGCCCTAACTTGTCCGCTGTCACCTTGCCCACACCGTGCAGCTTGTTGACCGGCAGCGCCGAGACAAAGTCTTCGACCTGATCAGGGGTGATCACAAACAAACCGTTGGGTTTTCTCCAGTCACTGGCGATCTTCGCCAGGAACTTGTTCGGCGCTACCCCCGCCGAAACGGTGATGTGCAATTGATTCGATACCCGACGTCGAATGTCCTGAGCAATACGCGTGGCGCTGCCACCGAAATGCGGGCTGTCAGAGACATCCAGATACGCCTCGTCCAACGACAACGGCTCAATGAGTTCGGTGTAATCGCGCAAAATGCCGTGGATTTCTTTCGACGCTTCTTTATAAGCGTCCATTCGGCCATTCACGATGATCAGGTCCGGGCACAGCTTGAGTGCATGCCGGGACGCCATCGCCGAACGCACGCCATACGCACGCGCTTCATAGTTACACGTCGAGATCACGCCGCGCCGGTCTGCCGAACCGCCGACCGCCATGGGCTTGTTCGCCAGGCTCGGGTTATCGCGCATCTCAATAGCGGCATAGAAACAGTCACAGTCGACGTGGATGATTTTGCGCTGCGTTATGTCAGGCATGGTTCTTCAAGGTGTAGGTAAAACAGAACGCCAGTATGTCACCGAGAACTGTATATAGCACCAGTAGTGTTTGGTAAGCCGACAAATGCGGCGCTATCAGCCTTGCCTTTGTTTTTGTGATCCGACTGAAAATTATCTAATAACGCCACACCCCTTGTCCTACAGGGGCTGTAGCCAATTAAACAACCCTGTTTAATGCCTAACCAATTGAAGCAGAAGACTTTTTTTGAAATTAACGTTTGACAGTACAGCGTATCGCTGTAGAATCCGCCCCACAGACGCGGGATGGAGCAGTCTGGTAGCTCGTCGGGCTCATAACCCGAAGGTCGTCGGTTCAAATCCGGCTCCCGCAACCAAACATCGAAAAAGGCTACTCGAAAGAGTGGCCTTTTTTGTGCGCGTAGGTTTTATGCACCAAACCCCGTAGGAGCAGCCGCCCCGTCTTCGACGCCGCGCTGTCGCGCAGCAAACAGGCCACCGAATATTTTCAGCATCCCCCAATCGGTTCCCTCTCCTTCGGGAGAGGGCTAGGGTGAGGGGGCTCTTAGATCAAGATCAAAAGATCGCGAGGCAAGCTCGCTCCTACAGCTAACCACTTATTTAGCCCATTTATGCATTAAAGGTTGACTCACTCGCTCATCACTGTAGAGTGCGCACCACAGACGCGGGATGGAGCAGTCTGGTAGCTCGTCGGGCTCATAACCCGAAGGTCGTCGGTTCAAATCCGGCTCCCGCAACCAAACATTAAAAGGCTGCTCGAAAGAGTGGCCTTTTTTGTGCCTGAGTGTTTTTCACCCTCCCCCTTTGTCGGGAGAAAGGGATTAAAACCGGACAATTCAATCGCTTAGGCGATTTAAGGTTGACAACTCAGCGCGCCTCTGTAGAATGCGCCCACACAGACGCGGGATGGAGCAGTCTGGTAGCTCGTCGGGCTCATAACCCGAAGGTCGTCGGTTCAAATCCGGCTCCCGCAACCAAACATCGAAAAAGGCTACTCGAAAGAGTGGCCTTTTTTGTGCGTGATCAAAAAGTATTTCTCTCCAGTGATTAAAGGTTCTGTCATCTATCTGAAGATTCGCTCGTCTATGCTGAGCGGCAGCAATTACCTTTTTTTCACATGCCAAACCTGAACATCAGGCAAACAGTTGAAAGTATTTTGAAATATTTTGACCAAAAGGATTGGTAACTTGAGTCTATGCCTCCATCCTATCGCGCACGATTCACGAGGTGATTGATGCCCGATAACTCGCCAGAACTTAAAGAACCCGCTTCAGCAGCCCACCCGATTGCAGCCAAACGCCTGCATTTACTGGACCTGTTGAGCAAGTACCGCCAACCTATTGGACTCGCACTCACCCTGCTTCTGTTTGCCATAGCCCTGATTGCCTGCCGCCATCTGCTCAGCGAACTCGACCTTTACGCCTTGCACGACTCCATCATGGACGTCCCCAGGCCCGCCCTGCTCGGCGCCGTGGCTGCAACGGCTGTCGGCTTTGTGATTTTGCTTGGGTACGAGTGGTCTGCCAGTCGCTATGCCGGCGTCAAACTGCCACCCAAAACCCTGGCACTGGGCGGGTTTACCGCCTTTGCCATTGGCAATGCCATTGGCCTGTCGCTCTTGTCCGGCGGCTCTGTGCGCTATCGTTTGTACGCACGCCATGGCGTAGGTGCCTCCGAAGTCGCGCACATGACGCTGTTCGCCAGCTTGTCGTTGGGCTGCGCTTTGCCACCGCTTGCCGCCCTGGCAACCCTAAGCAACCTGCCTGCCGCTTCCGCTGCCCTGCATATTCCGGTTTACATCCTGGCGGCCATTTCAGTCGCCGTGCTGTTGTTGTTTGGCTTGCTGGCGCTGGGCATTTATCGCCGTCGCCTGCCCGAGCAACCCATCCCGGACAACCTGCTGGTCAAAGCGGGGCGCCGCACCCTGCGCCTGCCAAGTGCACGACTGACCCTGCTGCAACTGGTGATTACCGCGCTGGACGTCGCCGCTGCGGCCACGGTGCTGTATTTGCTGCTTCCCGAAGCGCCGCCGTTTGGCGCCTTCATGCTGGTTTACTTACTGGCGCTGGCCGCCGGTGTACTCAGCCACGTGCCGGGCGGTGTCGGGGTTTTTGAAGCGATTTTGCTGGCCGCCTTCGCCGACAAACTCGGCGCCGCACCGTTGGCCGCCGCGCTGCTGCTGTATCGCTTGATCTACGTGATCTTGCCGCTGCTGCTTGCCTGCCTGATGCTACTGATCAATGAAGCCCAACGCCTGATTCAGACACGCCAAAGCTTGCGCGTGGCCTCCGGCCTTGCTGCGCCGATTCTGGCGGTATTGGTATTCATGTCGGGCGTGGTTCTGCTGTTTTCCGGGGCTACTCCGGAAATCGATACCCGCCTTGAGCACATCGGCTTTCTGATCCCTCACCGCCTGATTGACGCCTCGCACTTCGGTGCCAGCTTGATCGGCGTGCTCTGCCTGCTGCTGGCCCAAGGCCTGCGTCGTCGACTGTCGGCGGCCTGGATGCTGACCACGATCCTGTTGTTGGTCGGCGCTGTACTGTCTCTGCTTAAAGGCTTCGACTGGGAAGAGGCGTGCATTCTGGTCCTGACCGCAAGCTTACTGGGCCTGTTCCGCCGCTCGTTCTATCGCCCGAGCCGTCTGACCGAGCTGCCGTTTTCACCGCTTTATCTGGTAGCCAGTGCCTGTGTACTTGGCGCTTCGGTGTGGTTGCTGCTGTTTGCCTATCAGGATGTGCCATACAGCCATCAACTGTGGTGGCAATTCACCCTCGACTCGGATGCCCCACGCGGCCTGCGCTCACTGATGGGCGCGGCGGTGCTGCTGGTGATCGTGGCCCTGACCTGGTTGCTGCGCACGGCGCGCCCTACCATCCACTTGCCGGATGCCAGTGAACTGGAACGCGCCGAGAAGATCTTGCTGGCTTCAGACCAGCCAGATGGCGGCCTGGCCCTGACCGGCGACAAAGCCTTGCTGTTCCACCCGGACGACAGCGCGTTCTTGATGTACGCCCGCCGCGGCCGCAGCCTGGTTGCGCTGTATGACCCCATCGGCCCTGCGCAACAGCGCGCCGAGCTGATCTGGCAGTTCCGTGACTTGTGCGACACCTTCCACGCCCGCCCCGTGTTTTATCAAGTGCGCGCCGAGAACCTGCCGTTCTATATGGACATCGGCCTGACCGCGATCAAATTGGGCGAAGAAGCCCGGGTTGACCTGCACCGCTTTGATCTCGACGCCAAGGGCAAAGAGATGAAAGACCTGCGCTACACCTGGAACCGCGGCACCCGCGACGGCCTGTCGCTGGAGATCCACGAACCGGGCGAAGCGCCGATGGATGAGCTGAAGGTTATTTCTGATGCGTGGCTGACCGGCAAGAATGTCCGGGAAAAAGGCTTCTCGCTCGGACGCTTCAGCGAGGATTACATCAAGCACTTCCGCGTTGCCATCATCCGTTTTGAAGGCAAGCCCGTGGCCTTTGCCAACTTGCTTGAGACTCACAGCCATGAGCTGTCGAGCCTCGACTTGATGCGCGCCCACCCGCAAGCGCCGAAACTGACCATGGAGTACATGATGGTCGGCCTGATTCAGCATTATAAAAAGCATGGATACGCCCGTTTTAGCCTGGGAATGGTCCCATTGTCTGGCCTCCAACCCCGTCGTGGCGCGCCATTGACTCAGCGTCTAGGGTCAATGTTGTTCCAGCGCGGTGAGCACCTGTACAACTTCCAGGGTTTGCGCCGCTTTAAAGACAAATTCCAGCCCGACTGGGAACCTCGTTATATGGCCGTGCCTGCCGGACTTGACCCGCTGGTAGCGCTGGCTGATACCGCCGCCCTGATTGCAGGCGGCTTGACTGGATTGGTGAAACGTTAATGAAACATCGTTCCTGGCGTTTTTTGCTGTTAATTCTGGTGATACTGGCTGCGCTGGCAGCCGGCGGCTATTGGTTCTGGAATCGCCCGGCCCCCGAGCCGACGGTTGAGCACCTGAGCCAAGCCGATGGCTCGACCCTGACCAAAGTGACACCTGGCCAGACCGCGCGCGCCCAAGTGGTGATTGCAACACCGGCCGAAGAGGCTCTGACCGACGCTCAACTTTCGGCGCTGAGCCGTGGCGGCAAAGCGCAATTGGTACAGGTCATTCTGCCCAAGGAAGACTGCACCCTGCAGCAGCAAGCCCTGCAAACGGCACTGCAACAGTTGAAAGGCCCGCCTACGCTGGTTAGCGGCATCGGCCCGGGCGCAACCCTGGCCTGGCGCTGGCTGGCCGAGCAAACCAACGACAAGGCCCAAGCCGTGTCGGTGGGTTTTGCGCTTGAACAACCGGGCTGCACGTTGCCCATGCCTAAATCTGCCGCACACGGCAGTTGGCTGGTGGCCTGGAACGACAACCCTGACGACCCTAGCGCTGCTTTCGTACGTGATCAGCCGAACGCTCAGACCAGCATCAGCGACTATGACATTCACTTCCCTCAGGTATTGAGCAACGAACTGCGCAAGATTCTGGTCGGCGACAACAACGGCGGGCTGAACATGCCTGTGGTTGAAGTGCCTGCAGGCCAGCAAAACAGCACAGTGACGCTGTTCCTGTCGGGTGATGGCGGCTGGCGCGACCTGGACCGTGACGTGGCCGGCGAGATGGCCAAGATCGGTTATCCGGTGGTCGGTATCGACATGTTGCGTTACTACTGGCAGCACAAGACCCCGGAACAAAGCGCCACCGACCTGACTGAACTGATGCAGCACTACCGTCAAAAGTGGGGCACCCAGCGCTTTGTTCTGGTCGGCTACTCATTTGGTGCAGACGTTCTGCCGGCCACGTTCAACCGCCTGCCTGAAGCCGAACAGAAACGCGTAGACGCGATTATTCTGCTGGCCTTCGCCCGCAGTGGCAGCTTTGAGATTCACGTTGACGGCTGGCTCGGCAAAGCAGGCGCTGAAGCCGATACCGGCGAAGAGATGTCCAAGCTGCCAGCCAACAAAGTGGTGTGCATCTATGGCGCCGAAGAGACAGACGAAAGCGGCTGCACGGCCAAAACAACAGTAGGCGAAAGCGTCAAGTTGCCAGGCGGTCACCACTTTGACGAAAACTACCCGGCCTTGGCCCAACGCCTGGTAGACATGATCAAGAAGCACCAGGCTACTGCCCCGTAACACACGCAACCCCGGTAGGAGCGAGCTTGCCTCGCGATCTTTTGATCTTGAAAGATCGCGAGACAAGCTCGCTCCTACCGTGTTTTAACATCGCTACAGCACTGGCTACATCTCGACCTGGGTTCCCAGTTCGATCACCCGGTTTACCGGCAGGTTAAAGAATCGCAAGTTGCTGTTGGCGTTCTTCAACATGAAGGCAAACAACCCTTCCCGCCAACGCGCCATACCCACCAGCTTGGAAGCAATGACCGTCTCGCGGCTCAGGAAGTAGGTCGTGCGCATCGGGCTGAAGTCCAGCTCGTCGAGATGGCACAGTTTGAGCGCCTCTGGCACGTCGGTTTCATCCATAAAGCCAAAGTGCAGGATGACCCGGAAGAACCCCTCACCGTAAGCATCTACTTCAAACCGCCGCTGCGCAGGCACGCGCGGGGTGTCTTCGTTGACCACGGTGAGCAAGACCACTTGCTCATGCAGTACCTGGTTGTGCAGCAGGTTATGCAACAGCGCGTGCGGCACTGCGTCCGGCCGGGCGGTCAGGAACACCGCTGTACCTTGCACCCGATGCGGCGGCTGAACACGGATGCTGCTGATAAACAGCGGCAGCGGCAACGCGCTTTCATCCAGGCGATCAACCAGCAATTGTTTGCCGCGCCGCCAGGTGGTCATCAGGATAAACAGCACGATCCCCGCCAATACCGGGAAGGCGCCGCCCTGGACGATTTTCGGCACGTTGGCGGCGAAGAACAGGCCGTCAACCAGCAGAAAGCCGACCAACACCGGTACCGCCAACACAGGTGGCCACTTCCACAGCATGAGCATGACCGCCGACACCAAAATACTGGTGATCAACATGGTCCCGGTCACGGCCACACCGTAGGCCGACGCCAGGGCGCCCGATGACTCAAAGCCCAACACCAGCAAAATAACCCCGACCATCAATGACCAGTTCACCGCGCCGATGTAGATCTGCCCCTGCTCGGCACTGGAGGTGTGCTGAATGTGCATGCGCGGGATGTAGCCCAGTTGAATGGCCTGACGAGTCAACGAGAAGGCCCCGGAAATCACCGCCTGAGAGGCAATAACGGTGGCCAGCGTGGCCAGCCCTACCAGAGGGATCAACGCCCAGCTCGGCGCCAGCAGGTAGAACGGGTTACGCGCTGCTTCCGGGTTTTCCAGAAGCAGAGCCCCTTGGCCGAAGTAATTGAGCACCAGCGCAGGCAGCACCAGGATGAACCAGGCGCGAGCAATCGGCTTGCGTCCAAAGTGGCCCATGTCGGCGTACAACGCTTCAGCACCGGTCAACGCCAGCACCACCGCGCCCAGAATCGCCACCCCCATGCCCGGGTGCGAGACAAAGAAACGCACGCCCCACACCGGGTTCAGCGCGTTAAGCACCTCCGGGTGCTGAGCGATGCCATGAATCCCCAGGCCACCGAGTACCACAAACCACAGCACCATGATCGGCCCGAACAGCTTGCCGAGTGTGGCCGTGCCGCGGCGCTGAATTAAAAACAGCGCGATCAGCACAATCAGCGCCAGCGGCACGACCCAGCGATCCAACCCGGCAAACGCCAGCTCCAGACCTTCAACCGCCGACAACACGGAAATGGCCGGGGTAATCATGCTGTCGCCATAGAACAGCGAAGCGCCAATCAACCCCAGAATTACCAGCACCGTGCGCAACTTGGGATAAGGCGAGGCCGCGCGGCGCGCCAGCGCAGTAAGGGCCATGATCCCGCCCTCGCCTTCGTTGTCGGCGCGCAGGATAAACAGCACGTACTTGATCGAGACCACCCAGATCAGCGACCACAGGATCAACGCCAAAATGCCGAAGACACCATCGTGGTTAACCTGTACGCCATACCCGCCGGTAAACACCTCTTTAAGGGTGTACAGCGGGCTGGTACCGATATCGCCATATACCACGCCAACCGCGGCAACCAGCATTCCGATAGGTTTTGCCTTTGAGTGACCGTCTTCTGTTGCCGGACTACTGACATGCCCCATTAACCACTCCTACGACTTTGGACCGTGTTTCTTAATGGCGAGCGCCGCATTTGGTGTGCAGCATGCTCTGATTTTCTGACTGTAAGCCACGACTTTTACCTACGAAATCAGCTTCGTTAAAAAGCGGGTTTCGCAACGGCGCGCAGCATAGCGCAGCACTCGTCGTAAATCCCCGTATAACGCTGGTCAAGTGCGTTCACCATAGCTAAAATTGCGCACTTTTTTTGATCAGAGGCGCGCAAACTCCAAGCGCCCGTTCGTCGTGCAGCCTTTACGGGCATGTAACGTCACTACATACCGAGGTTCGCCATGTCCACCGTTACCACGCCAGCCAACCCTAAGGTTGGCTTTGTTTCCTTGGGTTGCCCGAAAGCGCTGGTCGACTCCGAGCGCATCCTTACGCAACTGCGTATGGAAGGCTACGACGTTGTTTCCACCTACCAGGACGCCGACGTTGTGGTGGTCAACACCTGCGGCTTTATCGACAGCGCCAAGGCCGAGTCGCTGGAAGTCATCGGCGAAGCCATCAAGGAAAACGGCAAGGTCATCGTGACCGGCTGCATGGGCGTCGAAGAAGGCAACATCCGTGACGTGCACCCAAGCGTGCTCGCCGTGACCGGCCCTCAGCAGTACGAGCAAGTGGTCAACGCGGTTCACGAAGTGGTGCCGCCCCGTCAGGACCACAATCCGCTGATCGACCTGGTGCCGCCACAAGGCATCAAACTGACACCGCGCCATTACGCGTACCTGAAGATTTCTGAAGGCTGTAACCATAGCTGCAGCTTCTGCATCATCCCTTCGATGCGCGGCAAATTGGTCAGCCGCCCGGTGGGCGATGTGCTGGACGAAGCTCAGCGCCTGGTTAAAGCCGGGGTTAAAGAGCTGCTGGTGATCTCTCAGGACACCAGCGCCTACGGCGTCGACGTCAAATACCGCACCGGTTTCTGGAACGGCGCGCCGGTCAAGACCCGCATGACCGAACTGTGCGAAGCCTTGAGCACACTGGGTGTTTGGGTTCGCCTGCATTACGTGTACCCGTACCCGCACGTTGACGAATTGATCCCGTTGATGGCGGCCGGCAAGATCCTGCCGTACCTGGACATCCCGTTCCAGCACGCCAGCCCTAAAGTACTCAAGGCCATGAAACGTCCGGCCTTTGAAGACAAGACCCTGGCCCGCATCAAAAACTGGCGCGAGATCTGCCCGGAACTGATCATCCGTTCGACCTTCATCGTCGGCTTCCCTGGCGAAACCGAAGAAGACTTCCAGTACCTGCTGGACTGGCTGACCGAAGCGCAACTGGACCGCGTAGGTTGCTTCCAGTACTCGCCCGTTGAAGGCGCACCGGCCAACCTGCTGGACGCTGCCATCGTACCGGACGACGTCAAACAGGACCGTTGGGAGCGCTTTATGGCGCACCAGCAAGCTATCAGCGCGGCACGCCTGCAACTGAAGATCGGCAAGGAAATTGAAGTCCTGATCGACGAAGTTGACGAGCAAGGCGCTGTTGGCCGCTGCTTCTTCGACGCCCCGGAAATCGACGGCAACGTGTTTATCGCCACCGAGAAAGACATCAAGCCGGGCGACAAGATCATGTGCCGTGTGACCGACGCCGACGAGTACGACTTGTGGGCTGAAGCGTTGTAATCCACACGCTGCGCTTAAAAAAAGCCCTGCCGCACATGCGCCAGGGCTTTTTTTACGGCTATTGTTAGGAGGCTCCTCAATCATCAGTGTCGGAGACACGCACGATGAAACAACAATGGGCCATCCAAACGCCACGTCTCAGAGATTTCGAAGCATTAACCGAGGTGTGGGAAGCGTCCGTTCGAGCCACCCATGATTTTTTACCCGACAGTTACATTGTCTTGCTGCGCCAACTGGTCATCAGCCAGTACCTGGACGCGGTGATGCTGATTTGCTGTAAAGACCCTTCCAGCAAGCGCATTGCAGGCTTCGCCGGGGTTGCCGCCGGTAAAGTAGAAATGCTCTTCATCCACCCTGACTACCGCGGCCAAGGCGTCGGCAAGTGCCTGCTTCTGTTCGCCATCAACGAGCTGAATGCCGAGAGGCTGGACGTCAATGAGCAAAACCCGCAAGCCATTGGCTTTTACTTCAAACAGGGTTTTGAGGTGGTCGGGCGCTGCGAAAACGACGGACTGGGCCAGCCTTATCCGTTGCTGCACCTGCGCTACAAACGCCAAAAGCCACTGGCGCGCAGTTAAGGCAAATGTTGCCGGGCTTAACCGGCGCCAGGCGGGTACAATAGCCGCCCAATTCCATTACGGCCCCTGTCATGTCTGAACCGATACGTCTCTCCAAACGCCTCATCGAACTCGTCGGCTGCTCGCGCCGTGAGGCCGAACTGTTCATTGAAGGTGGCTGGGTCACGGTAGATGGCGAAGTCATCGACGAACCGCAATTCAAGGTCGACCAGCAAAAGGTCGAACTTGATCCGCACGCCAAGGCCACGGCTCCAGAGCCTGTGACCCTGCTGCTCAACGCACCGGCGGGCCTGGACACTGACAGCGCCATGCAACTGCTCAGCCCTCAAACCCTGAGCGAAGAGCACCGCTTCGGCAAGCGCCCGCTTAAAGGTCACTTTCTGCGTTTGAGTGTGGGCAACGAGCTGCAAGCCAACGCCAGCGGCTTGCTGGTGTTTACTCAGGACTGGAAAATCGTCCGCAAACTGACCGCCGATGCCAGCAAGATCGAGCAGGAGTACGTGGTCGAAGTGTCGGGCGAGATGGCTCCCCATGGTCTCAACCGACTCAACCACGGCCTGACCTACAAAGGTCGCGAGCTGCCTGCGGTCAAGGCCAGTTGGCAGAGTGAAAACCGCCTACGCTTTGCCATGAAGAACCCGCAACCGGGCGTGATTGCATTGTTCTGCCAGGCTGTAGGCCTCACCGTTATTTCGATTCGCCGGATTCGTATTGGCGGCGTCTCGATGGGCAAGTTGCCCGTTGGCCAATGGCGCTACATGACGGCCAAAGAAAAGTTCTAAACACGGCCACGCCCACCTATTTCGACACCGCAGCCTTGCCTGCGGTGCTCACTGCTGATTATCAGGATTACCCACATGATTCATAACGACGTACTGCGCAGCGTGCGCTACATGCTAGACATCAGCGACAACAAAGTTGTCGAGATCATCAAACTGGGCGGTTTGGACGTCACCAAAGCTGACATCGAAACCTACCTCAAAAAAGACGAAGAAGAAGGCTTTGTTCGCTGCCCGGACAACGTCATGGCGCACTTTCTTGATGGCCTGGTGATCTTCAAGCGCGGCAAGGACGACAGCCGTCCAGCGCAGCCGGTTGAACTGCCTGTGACCAACAACATCATCCTGAAAAAACTGCGCGTGGCGTTCGAACTCAAAGAGGACGACATGCACGCGATCCTCAAGTCGGTTGACTTCCCGGTGTCCAAACCAGAACTGAGCGCCCTGTTCCGCAAATTCGGCCACAACAACTACCGCACCTGTGGCGATCAGTTGCTGCGTAACTTCCTGAAGGGGCTAACCCTGCGGGTTCGTGGCTGATACGGCGACAAACACATGACTTACACCGTCTCGCCTGTCGGCTTTTTGCGCTCCTGTTTCAAGGAGAAGTTCGCCATTCCGCGACAACCCCAACTGGCACCCGCTGCCCGGGGTGTTCTGGAGCTGGTTGCGCCCTTTGACCAAGGCGATGCCGTGCAAGGTCTGGAGCAGGTCAGTCATGTCTGGCTGTTGTTTGTGTTTCACCAGGCGCTAGAAGACAAGCCCCGGCTCAAGGTGCGCCCGCCACGCCTGGGCGGCAATAAGTCCATGGGGGTGTTTGCCACCCGTGCGACTCACCGGCCCAATGGCATCGGCCAGTCGGTGGTCAAACTGGATAAGGTCGAAGCCGGTCGCTTGCACATTTCGGGCATTGACCTGCTCGACGGGACGCCGATTCTCGATATCAAGCCGTATGTGCCCTACGCCGACATTATCAGCAGTGCGAGCAACAGCATGGCCAGCGCGGCGCCGGTGCTGATCCCCGTGCAATGGGCTGACTCAGCGCTGCACGAGGCGCACGCCCATGGGTTGCGCTTGCAGGAACCGTTGGTGGCGCTGATTGAGCAATGCCTGGCGCAAGACCCACGCCCGGCTTACCAAACGCCGACTGCCGAGCGTGAATACGGTGCGCAGTTCTGGGATCTGGATGTGCGCTGGCATTATCCGGAGCCGGGGGTGATTCGTGTGCTTGAGGTTGTTTTAGCCAGCAAAGGTTAAGCACCAGGATCAAGGGATCGCGAGGCGAGCTCGCGCCTACAGATCCTGTCTTCGCGGACAATAAAAAGCCCGCGCTACCTTGGGGTAGCGCGGGCTTTTTTGTGCAGCGGCGCTTACTTCTCGACGAAGGCACGCTCGATCAGGTAATCACCCGGCTCACGCATACGTGGCGAGACGGTCAGGCCGAAGCTGTTCAGCACTTCGCTGGTTTCGTCGAGCATGCTTGGGCTACCGCACAGCATGGCACGGTCGTCCTGCGGGTTGATCGGCGGCAGGCCGATGTCGCTGAACAGTTTGCCGCTGCGCATCAGGTCAGTCAGACGGCCCTGGTTTTCAAACGGCTCACGGGTCACGGTTGGGTAGTAGATCAGCTTGTCACGCAGCGCTTCACCGAAGAACTCGTTCTGCGGCAGGTGCTCGGTGATGAACTCGCGGTACGCAACCTCGTTGACGTAACGCACGCCATGGCACAGGATCACTTTTTCGAAACGCTCGTAGGTTTCCGGGTCCTGAATCACGCTCATGAAAGGAGCCAGGCCAGTGCCCGTGCTCAGCAGGTACAGATGCTTGCCAGGCTTCAAGTCATCCAGCACCAGCGTACCCGTAGGTTTCTTGCTGATGATGATCTCGTCGCCTTCTTTCAAATGCTGCAACTGGGAGGTCAACGGACCATCCGGCACCTTGATGCTGAAGAACTCCAGATGCTCTTCCCAGTTCGGGCTGGCAATGGAGTAGGCGCGCATAAGCGGACGGCCATTGGGCTGTTGCAGGCCGATCATCACGAACTGACCGTTCTCAAAGCGCAGGCCCGGATCACGGGTGCACTTGAAACTGAAAAGGGTGTCGTTCCAGTGGTGAACACTGAGGACACGTTCGTGGTTCATGTTGCTCATGTACGGGGCTCCTAAATTCGCCAGCGCTGACTATGAGCGCAATTGCACAGCATTCTAATGGCGACGACAATATCTGTTAACTGAATTATTAAGATAAGGGTTATCGGTTATATCGATATGCGATTTACTCTCAGACAACTCCAGGTGTTCGTTACCGTCGCCCAACAAGAGAGCGTGTCCCGTGCGGCAGGCTTGTTGGCCCTTTCACAATCGGCAGCCAGTACCTCAATCACCGAACTGGAGCGCCAGACCAGTTGCCAACTGTTCGACCGCGCGGGCAAGCGCTTAAGCCTCAACGCCCTGGGTCGGCAGTTATTGCCACAGGCCGTCGCCTTGCTGGACCAGGCCAAGGAAATCGAAGACCTGCTCAACGGCAAGTCCGGCTTTGGCTCACTGACCGTCGGCGCGACCCTGACGATTGGCAATTACTTGGCGACCTTGCTGATCGGCAGCTTCATGCAGGCTCACCCGGAAAGCCAAGTCAAACTGATTGTCCAAAACACGGCTCATATCGTGCAACAAGTTGCTCACTATGAAATTGATCTGGGTCTAATCGAAGGCGACTGCAGCCACCCGGACATCGACGTTCAGAGCTGGGTTGAAGACGAGCTGGTGGTCTTTTGCGCCCCTCAACACCCACTGGCCGCCCGTGGGCATGCCACCCTCGAAGAACTCACCCGCGAAGCCTGGATTTTACGTGAACAAGGTTCGGGCACGCGCCTCACGTTCGATCAAGCCATGCGCCATCATCAAAGCGCGCTTAACATTCGCCTGGAGCTGGAACACACCGAAGCGATCAAGCGGGCCGTTGAGTCCGGCTTGGGCATCGGCTGTATCTCGCGCCTGGCACTGCGTGATGCTTTTCGTCGCGGCAGCCTGGTGGCGGTCGAAACCCCTGACCTGGATCTGGCGCGGCAGTTTTTCTTTATCTGGCACAAGAAGAAGTATCAAACCTCCGCCATGCGCGAGTTTTTGGAGCTGTGCCGCGCCTTTACCGCCGGGGTTCAGCGCAGCGACGAAATTGTTCTGCCTGCAATCGCTTAAAGCAGAATCACCGCCCACACCACGGCAATCAGGGTCAGCACCACGAACTGTGCGGCGCTGCCCATGTCCTTGGCGTTCTTTGACAGCGGGTGCAAATCGAGGGAAATTCGATCGATCGCCGCTTCAATGGCCGAGTTAAGCAGCTCGACAATCAACGCCAACAGGCATACCGCTATCAGCAATGCTCGCTCGACCCGGCTGACATCCAGGAGGAACGTCAGCGGGATCAGCACCACATTGAGCAACACCAATTGGCGAAATGCCGCCTCACCAGTAAAGGCTGCACGCAAACCGTCCAGCGAGTAACCGCCAGCATTCAAAATCCGTTTAAATCCGGTTTTACCCTTGAAAGGCGACATAGATAGGCAACTGCGTAAAAAATGAGTGGAAAAACTAAATCAGGCCGCGTCAAAAATGCGTGAAGTTTGACAGTTTAATGGCTCGATATAGATTCGAGTTGTTGCAGCAGCAGTGCGGCTTGAGTGCGGGTACGCACCCCCAATTTGCGGAAAATCGCCGTCACGTGCGCCTTGATCGTCGCTTCCGAAACGCTTAACTCGTAAGCGATCTGCTTATTCAACAACCCCTCGCAGACCATGGTCAACACCCGGAACTGTTGAGGTGTCAGGCTGGCCAAGCCTTCGCTGGCCGCTTTGGCTTCTGCCGAAACCGGCACTTCTTCAAAGGCTTGGGGCGGCCAGGAAACATCGCCATCCAGTACCGTGCGCACAGCGGTTTGAATGGCTTCCATTGAACTGGATTTAGGAATAAAGCCACTGGCGCCAAACTCTCGCGAGCGCACCATGACCGAGGCTTCTTCTTGAGCAGACACCATCACTACCGGGATTTGCGGGTACTGACCGCGCAACAACACCAACCCGGAGAAACCGTAAGCACCTGGCATGTTCAAGTCGAGCAGCACCAGATCCCAATCGGCCTTTATCGCCAGCTGTTTTTCCAGCTCGGCAATACTGGCGACCTCGACCAAGCGAACATCAGAACCCAATCCCAGAGCAACGGCCTGGTGCAAGGCACTGCGAAACAACGGATGGTCATCAGCAATCAGGATTTCGTATGTGGCCATTGTTTAAATGATCCTGTTTTTCAGGCGGGCCCGGTTTAAAGCCAGAACCCGCTAAGGCAACTCGAGCAACAGTCTGAAAACTGTGCATCAAAGGGCAAGATTTACGCTAGAAGTTAGAACTTATAAGCGTTTGAGCAGCATCTGCCGCCGAATCGGCGCCAAGCATGCCCAGCCAAAACGGTAGGGTCAAGCGTAAAACCTGACACCGAGGTCCAGTAACAGCCATTACTGCGCCAGCATTCAAGTGGAATGGAGCCAGCCGCTTATTTCGCTTCGAAAATTGTAGCGCTACTTCTTTAGTCTATTGAGCCCGGATCTGAGAAAGGTCTTTTACAAAAAAGCCCAGTTCTTGATGCGCTGTACTCGACTCATTCACCGGCAACTGGTTTTTGGCATCTAGGTAATGCTGGCTGAACACATCAAAGTACGCATCCAGGGCAGCCGATGCTTGCGTATCGCCAGCCAGATCAAGGCACAAACTGGCCACTTCGGCGGTACACAAATGCTCACTGCGTGTTGAACGGCGCAACCGGTAGCGTGAGAGCTTTTCAGGCAAAAGGCTCAGGATCGGCAAGCCATCCAGATACGGGCTTTTGCGAAAGATCTTGCGCGCTTCAGTCCAGGTCGCATCCAGCAGGATAAACAGCGGCCGCTTGCTGCTGTCGACTTCGACGGTGTGGGTGACTCGCTCAGCTGCCACATACTCGCCGGGAAACACCAGATAAGGCTGCCACTGCGGGTCAGCCAACAACGCCAGCAGGTCTTTATCGGTTTCAGTACGCGACCAGATAAAAGCGAAGTTGTCGCTGACCACGTCCGCGATCAACCAGCCGGTATTACTCGGCTTGAACACTTCCTTTTTAGTCATGAGCAGGCAGACGCCCGCGCGCGTATTGACCTTTGGCCGCCACCGGCACAAGCAATGGCTTTCGATCACACGGCAGGTATGGCAACGCGGTGCACGTGAGCCACGCGCCAAATAAGGTTTAGTGCTCTCCTCTTCACGCTCGTCTCGCAAACGGGCCACAGCGTTAGGGGAAAAGGTCATCAAGGTCATGGGTTTTTACTTACGCCAGCAACCGCTGATTCGCCACGGTTTGGCGCAGAAGCGGATTCAATAGAGAAAGGCGCGCAGTCTACCAGAGGCCGCAGGCCTGCATGCCAAACCATGACCACGGGCATTTCCTGACACACAATGCTGACCTATACTCCTGCGCCACTGAACGCACAGATCGATGGTGGGTCAAAGCCTGCGTCACGTACATCAGGAGAGTTTCATGTTGCGCACTATTATTCCAACCGTAGCCTTAATGCTGGCACTGCCTTTGGGCGCGCAAGCGGCCTCTCTTGCAGAATTCAATCTGAACAAGTCCCTGCAAGCGACTGCAGAAGCCAGCAACGTTGGGAAACCACGGGCTATCAGCCCCGATTTGCTGGATAAAGGCTTCACGGTTGATGGCACCGTACTGATCAACAATCTGGAAGCCAGCCCGAACATGGCCGCCAAAATGCGTTCTGCTCCCGAGTTGGCCGTCCCGCAGCTAGGCCGTAGCGTTTGCAGCGACCCCAATTTCCGCAAACTGTTGGCTCGTGGTGCCACCATGCGCTTCGACATCCGGGAATACGGCAATAACAAATCGGTACTGACCCAAGACATCCGCGCCGATAACTGCAAGCGCAAAGGCTGATCCCGCGTCTACCGCACGCCGTTGCTAACAATGGCGTGCACCCTCTTCCTCTCCAATTCTTCATTTACATCAGCCAATTAGCGGTTGCCAGCGCCAACAAGTCAGGACCATTATCAAGGCATGATGGTGACACGCTGTGTCTTGGGGCCTGCCCCCATGTCCGGCGTGTTCAAGGATGTTGTGTTGAAGGAGAAATGCATGCCCGATCAATCCAGTGACTCCCTTCCCCTGTATTTCGAGGGCCAGGGCCTTGACCTTGCTCAACACGTGGACGCGCAGCTGCAGCTTGTCGCACCCGACAGCCCCAACCGGCCGCTGTATCGCGAAATGTTGTTCACTGTTTTGCGCATGGCCCACGATGATCTTGATCGCTGGAACGCCAAGATCATGTTGCAAGCTGTTCGCGAGCTGGAAAAAACCTTCCGTGTGCTGCAATCCTTCAAAGGCCGCCGAAAAGTCACGGTCTTCGGATCGGCACGCACGCCGGTAGAACACCCCCTGTATGCACTGGCCCGTGAAGTGGGTGCGACACTGGCACGCGCCGACATGATGGTCATTACCGGAGGCGGTGCCGGCATCATGGGGGCTGCCCATGAAGGCGCGGGGCTTGAACACAGCCTTGGGTTCAATATCACCCTGCCTTTTGAACAGCGCGCCAACCCGACGATCAATGGCTCAGCCAATCTGTTGGCCTTCCACTTCTTCTTCACCCGCAAGCTGTTTTTCATCAAGGAAGCAGACGCGCTGGTCATGTGCCCTGGTGGCTTTGGCACGCTGGATGAAGCACTGGAAGTGTTGACGCTGATTCAAACCGGCAAGTCTCCCTTGGTGCCCATCGTGTTGCTGGACATGCCGGGCGGTACCTATTGGAAAAGTGCGCTGGAGTTCGTCCACAACGAGTTGGAAGCCAATCAGTACATTCTGCCTAACGACCTGAAACTGATGCGCTTTGCCTACAGTGCCGAAGAGGCATTGGCTGAGATCAATCAGTTTTATAACAACTTCCATTCAACCCGCTGGCTGAATAAAACGTTCGTTGTGCGCATGAAGTACCCGCTCAATGTGCACGCGCTCGCGCATATCCAAAAAGCATTCGCCGATATCTGCTTGAGCAATGGGTTTTGTCAGTCGCCGGATGACGGCATAGATCATGACGCGTCACTCAACTTATACCGTTTGAGCTTTGCATTCAGCGGGCGTAATCAGGGGCGTTTGCGGGAGTTGGTCGACTTTATTAATCTGCCGCAGCACTGGGAAATGACCGACATGGCAGCCACATCGGCAGAGTGTGAGTCGCTGGCGGACTAGTCTGATGTAACAAGGATTAAAAAATCGGGGGCCGCTTCGCGCCCCATCGCAGCCTTCGGCAGCGGCTACAGGTAGTCGCTAGTCGTCGAATTCTCGGCCGCTTAATACGCGACCAATCATGTCCATCGTATAACCGCGATAACTCAAGAAGCGGCCTTGGCGGGCACGCTCTTTCGCATCTTCGGGCAACTTGCCTGCAAACTTGCGACGCCAGGTGTCTTCCAACTGTTCTTGCCAGTTAAAGCCACTTTCGCGTAATGCTTCTTCAATATCGCCACGCGACAAACCGCGCTGTCCAAGTTCTTCGCGAATACGCAAAGGGCCATAGCCAGAGCCTGCACGGTAATTGATATAGCTTTCGAGGTAACGCGACTCCGACAACAGCCCCTCTTCCGTTAAACGGTCGAGGGCGATGTCGATCATGTCGGGGCAAGCTCCGCGCTGACGCAATTTGCGCATCAGTTCGACTCGACCATGCTCGCGTCGCGCGAGCAGGTCCATTGCAGCTCGTCGCACCGCGACGAGGTTATCCAAAACGACAGTCATGAGTTCTATCAGTTATCGTTTTCTGCAGAGTTCTCGAGCTCGATTTCTGCCGCTTCTGCTTCTTCAGCCGCCACTTTGGCAGCCTTGCTCAGTTTGGGCATGACCTTCAGCTCGGCCAGTTCGCTGTCAGTTTTTGGGCCCAACAGCTTGGCACGCAGTTGTTTCTCGAGGGCGTCCTTGATGTCCGGGTTATCGTCCAGGAACTTGGCGGAGTTCGCCTTGCCCTGACCAATTTTGTTGCCGTTATAGCTGTACCAGGCGCCCGCTTTTTCAACGAAGCCGTGCAATACGCCCAGGTCGATCATCTCACCGTTGAGGTAGATGCCCTTGCCGTACAGAATCTGGAACTCGGCCTGACGGAATGGCGGTGCCACTTTGTTCTTGACCACTTTGACGCGGGTCTCGCTACCGACGACCACATCGCCTTCTTTCACGGCACCCGTACGACGGATGTCCAGACGAACAGACGAGTAGAACTTCAGGGCGTTACCACCGGTAGTGGTTTCCGGGCTACCGAACATTACGCCGATCTTCATACGGATCTGGTTGATGAAGATCACCAAGCAGTTTGCGTTTTTGATGTTACCGGTGATTTTACGCAGTGCTTGCGACATCAAACGGGCTTGCAGGCCCACGTGTGCGTCGCCCATGTCGCCTTCAATTTCAGCTTTAGGGGTCAGCGCGGCCACGGAGTCGATGATGATAACGTCAACAGCGTTGGAACGCACCAGCATGTCGGTGATTTCCAGTGCCTGCTCGCCTGTATCGGGCTGGGAAACCAGCAGGTCATCGACGTTCACACCCAGCTTGCCTGCATACTCAGGGTCCAGCGCGTGCTCGGCGTCAACGAAGGCACAGGTTGCACCCGCTTTTTGCGCTTGTGCAATCACAGACAACGTCAGGGTGGTTTTACCCGAGGACTCTGGACCGTAGATTTCAACAATACGGCCTTTTGGCAGACCGCCGATGCCCAGCGCGATGTCCAAACCCAGCGAACCTGTAGAGATAGCAGGGATTGGCTGGCGATCTTGATCGCCCATCAACATGACGGCGCCTTTGCCGAATTGACGTTCGATCTGACCCAGGGCCGCAGCCAAGGCTTTCTTCTTGTTGTCGTCCATTAAAGTCCTCTCAAAATCAATAAGGCCATGACGGCCGATAACTGTATAAGTAGCCAGTATTATTCCACAGGGTTAAACGATCGCCTACCCCTGATTTTCTATTTCTCGTACCGTTCGGCGTATTAGGCCTTCCAGCGCCGCAATAACGGTTTGTCGGCGGACCTCATCGCGGTCGCCCGGGAAGTGCCTGCACTCGGCCGTCACCTCGTCACCAACGCCCCACGCCAACCAGACCGTGCCTACCGGTTTCTCTGGCGAACCGCCGCCAGGGCCAGCGACGCCACTGACGGCGACAGCAAAGCGTGCATCACTGTGCGCCTGCGCGCCGCGTACCATCGCCTCGACCACTTCGCGGCTGACGGCTCCAACCTGAGTAAACAGCGCCTGCGGCACATCAAGCTGCCGGGTCTTTTGCTGATTGGAATAGGTCACAAACCCCGCCTCGAACCAGGCAGAACTGCCGGCGATTCGGGTGATGGCTTCTGCAATGCCCCCGCCCGTGCACGACTCGGCGGTTGTGACGTGAGCGTTAAGAGTCTGTAGATGGCGCCCAAGTTCAGCTGCCAGTTGAGAGAGTGGGTCCATGAGGTTCTCCTGTGGGTACGCCCAAGCGCCATAACCTACACGAGCCGGTGAGCGTTGCAAGGCGATGCCGCCCAAGCCTAGCGTTCGCTGCGCGAATCCGGCGCTGCAGTGTCGACCCCCAGGCGCTTGGCGGCCCAACGCTGATACACGCTAATTGCAGCATCGGCCCCCGCCAGCGCGGTCAGGCAACCAAAGGCGCCAGCCGCCAGAATCGACATCCCGGCGGCGTACAGCAACATAAAGGTGGAAACACCACACACCATGCAGGCACCGGAACGCAACGCCAGCCGCCGGACCAGCAGCCAGCCGCTGGCACCTTCTTTATCTGCGCGCCACATCTCGCCAAAGATGCCGCCCACCAAAGCGAGAAGGATGACCAGCAGCAGCGGCATATCCTGCAATATTTGCGGCTCATTCATCGTGCCATCACTCCTGAATCCTTACTGATAAAAGCCAGTGTCTGGCCTGAGCTGAACAGCGGGCGCGCTGCCCGCCGCGTCGCATCCCTGCGCGAGTCAGATCGGGGAACCGCGATGTGACAAAGACTATGTCTGTATGGATATACAGTCAATGCATCAATGCATATATTTGTTTTGAACGCCGTTAACAGCCAGATAAAGCAACGCGAGCAGTGCGATTAGTCTTTCAAAAGGCAAGAAAAAGCCCACATAGACGTGGGCTCATTCGTAAAACTGCAGGCTAGCGAGCGTACATGCCCCACCAGAAGACGTGGCCCAAAATCACCAGTTGCTCATCCTCCAGATCACAGTAGTCATAGTCCTCATCGGGATATTCATCACGATTAAAACTACGCAAACGGATGCCACAGGCCAGACGATATAACTGTTTCACGCGCAACTGGCCGTTGTGATTGAGCGCATACAAGTCACCGTCGATGACCTCCTCAAGTGAACGCTTGCCGACATTGACGCCCACTGTGGCGCCGTCACGCAGCACCGGAAGCATGCTTTCACCGCGTACGGTCACGCATTTCGCCTGGTCAAACTCCACGCCGTTGTGGCGCAGGCTGCGTTTGCCGAACCGTAACTTGGCCCGCTCGCTCTCTTCAATGGCAAAACGCCCCGAGCCTGCGGCCAATTCGACCTGGCGCAAGAACGCAATGGACACTTCATCATCGGCCACGGGGGTGTCGTCATCCCACAACAAGATGTCACGCAACTCAGCATGCCTGGGTGGACTGTCAGAAAAGCCTGAGCCGGCGCGATCATCTCGCCCCCGCAGGCGATCAGTACTGATGTGGAAGTACTCGGCAATTTTGGAGATATGTCTGTCGGAAGGATCGACAATTTTCCCGCTCAAAATTCGCGAGAGCGTGGACTGCGGGACTCCCGTGCTCCGATGCAGCGTCATCGCACTGATCTGGTGCCGGGCAAGCAGGTCTTTCAAGACCGTTGAAACATTTCGTTTGGACATGCCGGGAATAGTGCTGGCCGTGTTTATAGATGGCAAATGCTATTTCTTCTATTTATAGCAACGCGTCAGCACGCCCGGTACGCACCTGTAGATGCAGGGGGCTGACATGTTAACCTTGCGCCCATTGCGAAATAGCCGCGCCTGACGCCCGCTTTTCACCCACCTTTTAATCGAATCCGCCTAAGCCTTCTCATGAGTAAGAATACTTCCGACCTGTCCTCACACACGCCGATGATGCAGCAGTACTGGCGCCTCAAAAACCAGCACCCCGACCAGTTGATGTTCTATCGCATGGGCGACTTCTACGAGATTTTCTATGAAGACGCGAAGAAGGCGGCCAAGTTGTTGGACATCACCCTGACGGCTCGCGGGCAGTCGGCCGGGCAGGCGATTCCGATGTGCGGGATTCCTTATCACGCCGCCGAAGGTTACTTGGCCAAGTTGGTCAAGCTGGGCGAGTCGGTGGTGATTTGCGAACAGATCGGCGACCCGGCAACAAGCAAGGGCCCGGTCGAGCGTCAAGTGGTGCGTATCATCACGCCGGGCACCGTCAGCGATGAGGCGCTGCTGGATGAACGCCGCGACAACCTGATTGCCGCCGTACTGGGCGATGAGCGTCTGTTTGGCCTGGCGGTGATGGACATCACCAGCGGCAATTTCTCGGTGCTGGAGATTAAAGGCTGGGAAAACCTGTTGGCCGAACTGGAGCGCATCAACCCGGTGGAGTTGATGATTCCGGACGACTGGCCACAAGGCCTGCCTGCCGAAAAACGCCGTGGCGTTCGTCGTCGCGCGCCGTGGGACTTTGAACGTGATTCGGCGTTTAAAAGCCTGTGCCAGCAGTTTTCGACCCAAGACCTTAAAGGCTTTGGTTGCGAGAACCTGACCCTGGCAATTGGCGCTGCCGGTTGCTTGCTCAGCTACGCCAAAGAAACCCAGCGCACCGCCCTGCCCCATTTGCGCAGCCTGCGCCATGAGCGCCTGGATGACACCGTGGTGCTGGATGGCGCCAGCCGTCGCAACCTGGAATTGGACACCAACCTGGCCGGTGGTCGCGACAACACCTTGCAATCGGTGGTCGACCGTTGCCAGACCTCGATGGGCAGCCGCCTGCTGACCCGCTGGCTGAACCGCCCGCTGCGTGACTTGAGCGTGCTGTTGGCCCGTCAGTCGTCGATTACCTGCCTGCTCGATGGCTATCGCTTTGAGAAACTGCAACCGCAGCTTAAAGAGATCGGCGATCTGGAGCGGATTCTGGCGCGTATCGGCCTGCGCAATGCACGCCCGCGAGATCTGGCGCGCTTGCGCGATGCCCTGGGTGCCCTGCCTGAGCTGCAAGATGCGATGATCGGTCTCGAAGCCCCGCATCTGCAACAACTGGCCACCACCACCAGCACCTACCCGGAACTGGCGGCGCTGCTGGAAAAAGCCATCAATGACAACCCGCCCGCGGTGATCCGTGACGGCGGCGTGCTGAAAACCGGTTATGACGCTGAGCTGGATGAACTGCAATCTCTGAGCGAGAACGCCGGGCAGTTCCTGATTGATCTTGAAGCACGTGAAAAAGCCCGAACCGGCCTGAGCCACCTCAAGGTGGGTTATAACCGCGTGCACGGCTACTTTATCGAGCTGCCGAGCAAACAGGCCGAACAAGCACCTGCTGACTACATTCGCCGGCAAACCCTCAAAGGCGCTGAGCGCTTTATCACACCGGAGCTAAAAGCCTTCGAAGATAAAGCCCTGTCGGCCAAAAGCCGCGCGCTGGCCCGCGAAAAGATGCTCTACGAGGCGCTGCTGGAAACCCTGATCGGCGAGTTGCCGCCCTTGCAGGACACCGCCGCCGCACTGGCCGAGCTCGATGTGCTGAGCAACCTGGCCGAACGCGCACTGAACCTGGACTTGAACTGCCCGCGCTTTGTCGACGAGCCGTGCATGCGTATCGACCAAGGCCGCCACCCAGTGGTCGAGCAAGTGCTGACAACACCGTTTGTGGCCAACGATCTGGCGCTGGATGACAAAACCCGCATGCTGGTGATCACCGGTCCTAACATGGGCGGTAAATCGACCTACATGCGTCAGACAGCATTGATCGTCTTGCTGGCCCATATCGGCAGCTTTGTACCTGCTGCCAGTTGCGAACTGTCACTGGTCGACCGGATCTTCACCCGGATAGGCTCCAGCGATGACCTGGCAGGCGGTCGCTCTACCTTTATGGTGGAAATGAGCGAGACAGCGAATATTTTGCACAACGCGACCGATCGCAGCCTGGTGCTGATGGATGAGGTGGGCCGTGGCACCAGTACGTTCGATGGTTTGTCCCTGGCATGGGCAGCCGCCGAACGCCTCGCTCACTTGCGCGCGTACACCCTGTTTGCCACGCACTACTTTGAGCTGACCGTTCTGCCCGAGAACGAACCGCTGGTCGCCAACGTGCATTTGAGTGCAACAGAACACAATGAACGCATCGTGTTTTTGCACCATGTCTTGCCAGGCCCGGCCAGTCAAAGCTATGGTTTGGCCGTTGCACAATTGGCCGGGGTTCCAGCCAATGTCATCACCCGGGCACGTGAACATTTGAGCCGACTCGAAACGACCAGCCTGCCTCATGAAGTACCGCGACCAGCACCTGGCAAAAAAGCAGTACCGCAGCAAAGCGATCTGTTTGCCAGCCTGCCGCACCCCGTACTGGATGACCTGTCCAAGCTCGATCTGGACAACATGACGCCGCGTAAAGCACTTGATTTGCTCTACACATTAAAGACACGCCTTTAAAAGCTGCTAGAATCGCGCGCGGTTCGGGATGCTACTGGCCTTTTAGCCTGGTCAGTAGATATCACTCCTGAGCCCTGCGAACCCGAACTGTAAGGGCTTCGCTGCCGCCGCCTGAGGAGAAAATTAGAAATGACCTTCGTCGTCACCGACAACTGCATCAAGTGCAAGTACACCGACTGCGTAGAAGTCTGTCCGGTGGACTGCTTCTACGAAGGCCCGAACTTCCTGGTAATTCACCCGGATGAGTGCATTGACTGCGCGCTTTGTGAGCCTGAATGCCCTGCACAAGCCATCTTCTCGGAAGATGAAGTGCCTGCCGGCATGGAACAATTTATTCAGTTGAATGTTGAGCTGGCTGAAATCTGGCCAAACATCACTGAAAAGAAAGACGCTCTGCCGGACGCGGAAGAGTGGGATGGCGTGGCAGGCAAGATCAAAGATCTCGAACGCTGATTCACGCTGTACTAAAAAGCCCCGGTCTCTTGCGAGCCGGGGCTTTTTGCGTTCAAGGGCGATGAGAACACCCGAGTGGTAACAATTACACTACAAAATACTTAGCTGACTAACTTTAAACCCGCAGCGTAGACATATATAAAGGCCATCTGGTATCAATTCACGCCACGGGTAAAAACTTCACTAGCCTTATGCCTTCAGGCAACTAGACTCAAGCTCTATTGAGCTGCGGGCTACGCAGGCTAGGACTGAGACGCAGCATGTCAATGCAGGTGTCGACCCAGGTTTCGGCTTCTTTATAGAGTTCAAAGCAGTCGGGAACCAGCAGCCATTGCCCAAGAATACCGTCTATATAGGCGTGCAAAGCGATTGCCGCACGACGGGCATCCAGGTTCGAAGGGAGTTGTTCGCGATGGACTGCATTACTCAGCGTGAGCTCGATCCGGCTGTTACAGTCGACACTTGCCATTTGGCGTTGACGGCGCAAATCGCACATTTCGTCTGTGAATTCGCACTTATGAAACAAAATCTCATTGATACGCCGAGTTTTCGGATCAGTCGCCACCTGACGAAACAGATGAACCAACAAACTGCGCAAGCAGCCCAGCGGATCAAGCTCCTCTTGGCTCTCGCTGGCTTTGGCCAGTTCTTCCAAAGGTTCACGCAGACTGTCCAGCATGGCCTGAACCAGGTCAGCCTTGTTGCTGAAATGCCAGTAGATAGCGCCCCGGGTGACACCCGCCAACGCAGCGATATCAGCCAGCGTGGTGCGGGCAACCCCTCTTTCATAAAAGGCCTGCTCGGCTGCTTCGAGGATTTTGCTCCGGGTTTCCTGAGCTTCTTCTTTGGTACGACGCACCATAACAATCACAACCTCAATCAGGAGGGTCTGGACAATTTCAGTTCGGTATCCAAACCGGCATCGGGTGGCGTTTGTTCTGCCTTATCCCGGTCTACTACGGACTCAAAAATGGACTCTGGAACGCTGCTTGCGACAGATTCCCACTGTTTACAAACAGACATGAATGTAAGTATATTCCTTAGCAAGCTCTTTATCCACCCGGAACAGCTTTCTATACCCTTCCACTATTCTTGTGCGCTTTCGCGTGCCTGACCCGAGGATCTTCATGCAATTTAAGCCAGCTGTTACCGCTCTGGTTGCTGCCATCACCCTAGCTTCGCTGCTCAGCGGATGTAAGAAGGAAGAGGCAGCACCTGCCCCACAAACCCCTCAGGTCGGCGTCGTGACGCTGAAAACCCAGCCATTTACCTTGACCACCGATCTTCCAGGTCGGACGACTTCGTATCGTTCGGCAGAAGTTCGCCCTCAAGTGAACGGCATTATCCTTAAGCGCTACTTCAAAGAAGGCAGCGACGTTAAAGAAGGCCAGCAGCTGTATCAAATCGATCCGGCTATCTACGAAAGCAGCGTGCTGAGCGCCAAGGCGACCTTGCAATCGGCCAAGTCCCTGGCTGATCGCTACAAGCAACTGGTTGCAGAGCAAGCCGTAAGCCGTCAGGAATACGACAACGCCGAAGCCGCTCGCCTTGAAGCCGAAGCTGCACTGAAAACCGCTCAGGTAAACCTGCGCTATACCAAGGTCCTGGCGCCGCTGTCAGGTCGTATTGGTCGCTCGCTGTTCACTGAAGGCGCACTCGTAACCAGTGGCCAAGCCAATGCATTGGCCGTGATTACTCAACTGGACCCGATTTACGTAGACGTGACCCAATCCTCGGTAGAGATGCTGGAACTGCGTCGCGACCTGGCAGATGGCCGTCTGAAAAAGGCCGGTGAGAACGCTGCCAAGGTCAAACTGACCCTGCCGGACGGTAGCGAATACCCACTGGAAGGTCGTCTTGAGTTCACCGAAGTCTCGGTAGACGAGACCACCGGTTCCGTCACCCTGCGTGCGGTGTTCCCGAACCCTGACAGCGTTCTGTTGCCTGGTATGTTCGTTCACGCCCAACTGGAAGCGGGCATTAACAGCGATGCCATTCTGGCCCCACAAATTGGCGTCACCCACAACGCCAAAGGCGAGCCAACGGCCCTTATCGTCGGTCCGGACAACAAAGTTGAGCTGCGTGTGTTGCAAGCAACGCGCACGGTTGGCAGCGACTGGCTGGTAGAAAAAGGCCTGAACGCCGGTGACCGTTTGATTACAGACGGCCTGCAGTACGTCCGTCCAGGCGCTGAAGTCAAAATCATGGACAAGACTCCAGGCGCAACCCCGGCATCGGCCCCGGCCACTGATAAAGCTTCGGGCAGTAAAGGGGAATAAACCATGTCGAAATTTTTTATCGACCGTCCAATTTTCGCCTGGGTAATAGCCCTGGTGATCATGCTGGTCGGGGCTTTATCGATCCTCAAGCTGCCGATAAACCAGTACCCGAGCATCGCACCACCGGCCATCTCGATTTCCGTGACCTATCCGGGTGCTTCGGCACAAACCGTACAGGACACCGTGGTTCAGGTGATCGAGCAGCAACTTAACGGTATTGACCACCTGCGTTACGTGTCATCGGAAAGTAACTCCGACGGCAGCATGACCATTACCGTAACGTTCGACCAGGGTACCAACCCTGACACCGCTCAGGTTCAGGTGCAGAACAAGCTGAACCTGGCCACCCCGCTGCTGCCACAAGAAGTGCAGCAGCAGGGTATCCGGGTTACCAAGGCAGTGAAAAACTTCCTGATGGTAGTCGGCGTGGTGTCCACCGACGGCAGCATGAACAAGGACGACTTGTCGAACTACATCGTCTCCAACATGCAAGACCCGCTGTCGCGGACGGCAGGTGTGGGTGACTTCCAGGTGTTCGGTGCCCAGTACGCCATGCGTATCTGGCTGGACCCGGCCAAGTTGAACAAGTACAACCTGACCCCGGTGGATGTTAAAACCGCGATCGCGGCGCAGAACGTCCAGGTGTCTTCCGGCCAATTGGGTGGCCTGCCTGCGCTGAAAGGCCAGGAACTGAACGCAACGATCATTGGTAAAACCCGCCTGCAAACCGCCGACGAGTTTAAAAAGATCCTGCTGAAAGTGAACACCGACGGCTCTCAGGTTCGCCTGGGTGATGTCTCCGAAGTGGGCCTGGGCGGTGAGAACTACAGCATCAGTGCACAGTACAACGGCAAACCGTCCTCCGGTATTGCAATCAAACTGGCTTCTGACGCTAACGCCCTGGACACGGCCAAAGCCGTTCGCAAGACCATTACTGACCTGGAACCCTTCTTCCCGCCAGGGATGGAAGTCGTATTCCCGTATGACACCACTCCAGTGATCTCGGCCTCTATCAAAGGGGTTGTTGAAACACTGGTAGAAGCAGTCGTGCTGGTGTTCCTGGTGATGTTCCTGTTCCTGCAAAACTTCCGCGCCACCATCATCACCACGATGACCGTACCGGTTGTATTGCTGGGTACCTTCGGGATCCTGGCCGCTGCAGGCTTCAGCATTAACACCCTGACCATGTTCGGTATGGTCCTGGCCATCGGCTTGCTGGTGGACGATGCCATCGTTGTGGTGGAAAACGTCGAGCGGGTAATGGCCGAGGAAGGCCTGCCGCCCAAAGAAGCTACCAAGAAGTCCATGGGCCAGATCCAGGGCGCTCTGGTGGGTATTGCCCTCGTACTGTCGGCGGTATTGCTGCCAATGGCGTTCTTCGGCGGCTCCACCGGTGTGATCTACCGTCAGTTCTCGATCACCATCGTATCGGCCATGGGCCTGTCGGTTCTGGTCGCCCTGGTGTTCACCCCGGCCCTGTGTGCCACGATGCTAAAACCGATCACCAAAGGTGATCATGGTCAGAACAAACGTGGGTTCTTCGGTTGGTTCAACCGTACTTTTGACAGCGGCGTACGCGGCTACGAAAAAAGCGTAGGCAGCATTCTGCGCCACAAAGCGCCGTACCTGCTGGCCTATGTCCTGATCGTTGTGGGCATGGTGTTCCTGTTCACCCGCATTCCTAGCTCCTTCCTGCCGGAAGAAGACCAGGGTGTACTCTTTGCTCAGGTTCAAACCCCACCGGGTACCTCAGCCGAGCGGACTCAGGAAGTCATCGACCGGATGCGTGAATACCTGCTCACCGACGAAACATCGGCGGTGTCTTCGGTATTTACCGTGAACGGCTTCAACTTCGCAGGTCGCGGCCAAAGTTCGGGTCTGGCATTTATCATGCTCAAACCGTGGGGCGAGCGTGATGCCGACAACAGCGTGTTTGCGCTGGCAGCACGTGCCCAGCAGCACTTCTTCACTTTCCGCGATGCAATGGTGTTTGCGTTTGCTCCGCCAGCGGTCATGGAGTTGGGTAACGCCACCGGTTTTGACTTTTTCCTTCAAGACCAGGCAGGCATTGGCCACGAGAAATTGCTGGAAGCGCGTAACCAGTTCCTCGGTATGGCTTCGCAAAGCAAAGTGCTGGCGGGAGTGCGTCCAAACGGCTTGAACGACGAACCTCAGTACAAACTGATCATCGACGACGAAGCGGCGCAAGCGCTGGGCGTAAGTCTGTCGGACCTCAACAACACGCTGTCCATCGCGCTGGGTGCCAGCTACGTCAACGACTTCATCGACCACGGCCGGGTAAAAAAGGTGTTCCTGCAAGGTACCGCCTCTTCCCGTATGAGCCCGGAAGACCTGAAGAAGTGGTACGTGCGTAACGACCAGGGAACCATGGTGCCGTTCTCGGCCTTTGCCAAGGGCGAGTGGATTTACGGCTCACCTAAACTGTCGCGTTATAACGGCGTAGAAGCCATGGAGATTCTGGGTACACCTGCTCCGGGCTACAGCAGTGGTGAGGCCATGGCAGAAGTTGAAGCCATCGCCAAGAAGCTTCCTAAAGGTGTCGGTATTTCCTGGACAGGTCTGTCTTACGAGGAACGTTTGTCAGGTTCGCAAGCCCCTGCCTTGTACGCAATTTCCTTGCTGATGGTCTTCCTGTGTCTTGCCGCACTGTATGAAAGCTGGTCGATTCCGATCGCGGTCATGCTCGTTGTACCGCTGGGGATTATTGGTGCGCTGCTGGCTACCAGCCTGCGTGGCCTGTCCAACGACGTGTACTTCCAGGTAGGTCTATTGACGACAATCGGTCTGGCAGCGAAAAACGCCATTCTGATCGTCGAATTTGCCAAGGAACTGCATGAACAAGGGCGTAGTCTGTACGACGCCGCGATTGAAGCGTGCCGGATGCGTCTGCGACCGATCATCATGACGTCCCTGGCGTTCATTCTCGGTGTTGTGCCGCTGGCCATCTCCCACGGCGCAGGCTCGGGCAGCCAGCACGCCATTGGTACAGGCGTAATCGGCGGGATGCTGAGTGCGACCCTGCTGGCTATTTTCTGGGTGCCGCTGTTCTTTGTTGCCGTCTCCTCGATTGGCAATAAAAAAGACACTGAGCAAAAAGAAGAACTGACTAACACTCCAAACAAAGAGGCTGGCCAATGAGCAAGTCGCTTCTCGCAGTAGCGGTTGCAGCGTTTACGCTGAGTGGCTGCTCGCTGATACCGGACTACCAGCGCCCTGAAGCGCCGATAGCCGCGCAATACCCGCAGGGCCCGGCCTACTCGCCGAACGAGGCGCCAAACCAGGCCGCTGCAGAACAAGGCTGGCGTCAGTTTTTCCATGACCCTGCCCTGCAACAGCTGATCCAGACAGCTCTGGTCAACAACCGCGACCTTCGGGTCGCGGCGCTGAACATCGACGCCTATGCCGCGCAGTACCGCATCCAGCGTGCGGATCTGTTCCCGGCGGTGACCGCAGATGCCAGCGGCAGCCGTCAACGCACCCCGGCGCGCATGTCGCAAACCGGCAAGGCGGGCATTACCAGTCAATACTCCGCGACCCTTGGGGTCAGTGCGTATGAGCTGGACTTGTTCGGACGTATCCGCAGCCTGAGCGATCAGGCTCTGGAAAACTACTTCGCCACTGAAGAAGCCCGCCGTTCCACTCAGATCAGTCTGGTGGCCAACGTTGCGACCGCTTACCTGACCTGGCAAGCCGACAAAGAGCTGCTCAAGCTGACTGAAGACACCCTCAAGGCGTTCGATGAAAGCTACAAGCTGACCCTGCGCAGCAATGAAGTGGGCGTAGCCTCGGCACTGGAGCTCAGCCAGTCGCGCACCTCAGTGGAAAACGCCAAAGTTCAATTGGCCAAGTACACCCGTCAGGTCGCCCAGGATGAAAACAGCCTGGCCCTGCTGCTCGGCACTGGTATTCCGGACAATCTGCCGACAGCCAAACCGCTGTCGGCTGACTTGCTGACCCAAATGCCAGCGGGCTTGCCGTCCGACTTGCTGCAACGTCGTCCGGACATCCTTCAGGCCGAGCACCAGTTGTTGGCGGCCAACGCCAACATTGGTGCCGCACGCGCCGCGTTCTTCCCGAGCATCAGCCTCACCGCCAATGCCGGGACCTTGAGCCCAGACCTCTCGGGTCTGTTCAAGGGCGGTTCGGGCACCTGGCTGTTCTCGCCGCAGATCAACCTGCCGATCTTCAACGCAGGCGCTCTGCGCGCGAGCCTGGACTACTCGAAAATCCAGAAGGAAATCACCGTCTCGCAATACGAGAAGGCGATCCAGACGGCATTCCAGGAAGTTTCTGACGGCCTGGCAGCACGTCAAACCTACAACCAGCAGTTGCAGGCGCAAGCCGATTTCGTTAACGCCAACCAGGACTACTACCGTCTGGCAGAGCGTCGCTATCGGATTGGTGTCGACAGCAACCTGACGTTCCTTGATGCACAGCGCTCGTTGTTCAGCGCGCAACAGGCGTTGATCACCGATCGCCTGTCGCAGTTGACCAGCGAAGTCACACTGTACAAGGCGCTGGGCGGTGGCTGGTACGAGCAGACCGGGCAAAACCGGCCTGTATCGGACAAGCCGCCAAAAGCTTGATAGCGACCCGATAAAACAAAAAACCCGCCACTTGGCGGGTTTTTTGTTGGTCATATGATTATTCCCGGGACTCGACGCCCAACTCGTCCCACACCGACTCCGCCAAATGGAAGGTCGCATTGGCCGCCGGAATGCCGCAGTAGATCGCGCTCTGCATGATCACTTCTTTGATCTCTGCACGGGTCACGCCATTGTTGGCCGCGGCGCGCAGGTGCAGTTTGAGTTCTTCGCTGCGGTTCATGCCGATCAGCATCGCAATGGTAATCAGGCTGCGGGTATGACGCGCCAATCCAGGCCGCGTCCAGATATCACCCCACGCATGGCGGGTGATCATTTCCTGGAACTCGCTGTTGAACTCGGTCAGGGCGTTCAGGCTGCGGTCGACGTGTGCATCGCCCAGCACGGCGCGGCGTACGCCCATGCCCTCTTCATAACGTTGTTTCTCGTCCACAAAACGCTCCTTAAACCGCTTGTTGGGCTAACAAAAACGCCAGCACCCGCTGGCTGAACGCATCAACGGCCTGCACGTTGGACAAGTGCGCCGCGTAGAACTCTGCGTACTCGGCACCGGCCACGTGTTCCTGAATGAAATGGCTGCCCGAAGGCGGCGTCACGGCGTCTTCGGTGCCTGCAATCACCAGCGTCGGCACGCGAATCGCGCCGAGCTGATCACGAAAATCGGCATCACGCACCGCCGCGCAGTTGGCGGCATAGCCCTGCGGCGAGGTGGCCGCCAGCATGTCAGTAATGCGCTTGGCTTGATCTGGGTGGGCCTGGGCGTAATCTGCGGTAAACCAGCGGGCAATCGACGCATCACGCAACCCGGCCATCGCCGCGGCACCGTCACGCAACACCATTTCAATTCGCGGGTTCCACACCGACGGCTCACCGATCTTGGCCGCGGTGTTGCACACCACCAGCGAGTGCAGGCGTGAGCCGGCATAAATGCCCAACCACTGGCCAATCAGGCCGCCCATCGACAAGCCGCAAAAATGCGCACGCTCAATGTGCAACGCATCGAGTAACGCCAGTACATCGCCGCCCAACTGCTCAATGCTGTACGGGCCTTCGGTCACTAGCGACTGGCCATGGCCACGGGTGTCGTATCGCAGTACCTGAAAATGCTCCGCAAACGCCGGAACTTGCGTCGCCCACATGCCCAAGTCCGTGCCCAATGAGTTGGACAACACCAACACCGGGGCGCCTTTCGGGCCATCGAGTTGGTAGTTGAGTTCACCTTCTGCCAGTTGTACACGCCCCACGGCCATCTCCTTTTTAGACTGCCAACGCAAAATGTTCAGCCCGTGCCCGCTCGACCCACGTCGTCGCTTGCCCCAGGTAAAGAGCAGGATCAAGTAAGCGATCCAGTTCGTCCGACGACAACTGCGCGCTAATCTCGGGCTCATCGCCCAACACCGCACGCAGATGCCGATGCTCGGCCACGGCCCGCTTACAGCATTGCTCCAGCAGGTGATGCGCGGTTTCGCGCCCCACTCGCTGCGCCAATTCAATACTCACGGCTTCGGCCAACACCAGACCGTGGGTCAAATCGAGGTTTTGCGCCATGCGCTCGGCATCCACTTCCAGCCCCTGAGCAATATTGAGGGCTTGAGCCAACGCACCCGCAACCAAACAGCAAATCTCTGGGAGGGTTTCCCACTCGGCATGCCACAAGCCCAAACTGCGCTCGTGTTCTTGAGGCATGGCGCTGAACAAAGTGCTGAGCAGCCCGGGAACCCGCGTCGCCGCGCTGATCAATACGGCAGAACCCACCGGATTGCGCTTGTGCGGCATGGTCGAAGACCCGCCCTTGCCCGGCGCTGAAGGCTCGAAAACTTCCGCCGCCTCGGTCTGCATAAGCAAACTGATGTCGCGGCCCATCTTGCCCAGGCTACCTGCCACCAACCCGAGCACCGCCCCAAACTCCACCAGACGGTCACGCTGGGTGTGCCAGGGCTGGTCGGGCAACGCGAGCTTCAACTCGGCGGCCAACGCGTGCGCCACGGGTAACGCTTGCTCACCCAGCGCGGCTAAAGTGCCCGAAGCGCCGCCAAACTGCAGGCTCAGCAAACGCGGTTTTAACGCTTGAAGCCGCTGACGGCTGCGTGTAACGGCGCCCAGCCAACCGGCGATTTTCATCCCCAAGGTCACGGGCGTTGCTTGCTGCAACCAGGTGCGACCCGCCAAGGGCGTGGTGGCATAACGCTGGGCCTGTTGCGCGAGAACTTCGCCCAACTGCTGCAAATCCTGCTCGATCAGTGCGAGGGCAGCGCGCAGTTGCAGCACCAGCCCGCTGTCCATCACGTCCTGGCTGGTCGCGCCCAGGTGCACATAACGTTCGGCCTCGGGGCTGATGCTGGAAATCTGCTTGCCGAGCGCTTTCACCAACGGGATGGCCGAGTTGCCGGCGCTGGCAATGGCCAACCCCAAGGCTTCAAAGTCGTAAAGCTCGGCGCGGCAAGCCGCTTCAATCGGTGCAACTGCTGACGACGGAATCAGTCCAGTGCTGGCTTGAGCCCGAGCCAGGGCGGCCTCGAAGTCGAGCATGGCTTGAACCCGGCCATGATCACAAAACACCGCGCCCATGGCCTTGCCCGTGAAATAGGCGTCGAACAGTTGGTTACTCATAAACCTTCCTTTGCAGGCGCGCGCCGCACACCGGCGCGCGCAAACTCATCACAAATCGTGATGCAGGTATTTGGGCTGCTTCGGCAAACGGAAACTAAACAGGAAGGCGATGGCCATCATGACCGTCACGTACCAGTAAAAGGTGTTTTCCATGCCCATGGACTTCAGGCCCAAGGCCACATATTCCGCCGAACCGCCAAACACTGCGTTAGCCACAGCGTAGGCCAGGCCCACACCCAACGCCCGCACCTGTGGCGGGAACATCTCGGCCTTAACCAAACCGCTGATCGAGGTGTAGAAGCTGACAATCGCCAGCGCCAGAGTGATCAACACAAAGGCCAAAAACGGGCTGGTAATGGTTTTCAGGCTGAGCAAAATCGGTACGGTGCACAACGTGCCCAAGGCGCCAAACCAGAGCATCGAGTTTCGACGGCCGATTTTGTCCGCAAGCATGCCGAACAACGGCTGCATGCACATATAAAGGAAGAGCGCGCCGGTCATGATGTAACTGGCGGTTTTGGCGTGCATTCCGGCGGTGTTCACCAGGTATTTCTGCATGTACGTGGTAAAGGTGTAGAAAATCAGCGAGCCGCCAGCGGTGTAGCCGAGCACGGTGATAAACGCCGCTTTGTGGTCACGAAACAGCGCTGCGATGCTACCGGCGTCCTTGTCTTTACGGGTTTCAGCGCTGGTGGTTTCTTTCAGTGTGCGACGCAGCAACAGCGAGATAACGGCCGCGATGGCGCCAATCACAAACGGGATGCGCCAGCCCCATGCGCGCAGCTCTTCTTCTGACAGGATCTGCTGAAGAATTACCACCACCAGCACCGCCAGCAATTGCCCGCCGATCAGGGTGACGTATTGGAACGAGGCAAAGAAACCACGCTGTCCCTTGAGGGCAACCTCACTCATGTAAGTGGCCGTGGTGCCATATTCACCACCCACCGACAGGCCTTGAAACAGCCGCGCAAGCAACAGTAATGCAGGTGCCCACGCACCAATCGAGGCGTAAGTCGGCAAAAAGGCGATGACCAATGAACCGGCACACATCATCATCACCGCGATCATCATTGAGTTCTTGCGCCCGTGCTTGTCGGCCACCCGGCCAAACAGCCAGCCACCGATAGGACGCATCAAGAAGCCCGCCGCAAACACACCGGCCGTGTTCAGCAACTGCACCGTTGGGTCATCGGAAGGGAAAAAGGCAGGCGCAAAGTAGATTGCACAGAACGCGTAAACGTAAAAATCGAACCATTCGACCAAGTTGCCCGAGGAGGCACCGACGATCGCGAAGATCCGTTTTCTACGTTCTTCTCCTGTGTAGTGAGTGTCTGTTGTCATGATTTTAGACTCATCTGTTTAGTTATTTTCAGACATACCTTGCAACAAGTACCCCGCAACCACAATGCGCCAAACGATTGAGTCCTTAATCGTCTGGCGCACCGTGCGGGCAAATCAGACCCGTTCTATCGCCAGCGCCAAGCCTTGGCCGACCCCTACACACATAGTCGCCAGGCCTTTTTTACCGCCGGTTTTTTCCAGTTGGTGCAGGGCCGTCAGCACCAGCCGCGCACCGCTCATGCCCAGCGGATGGCCCAACGCGATGGCGCCGCCATTGGGGTTAACCTGTGGCGCATCATCCGCCAGCCCCAACTCACGCAACACGGCCAACCCCTGGCTGGCAAAGGCTTCGTTGAGCTCGATGACATCAAAGTCACTGACCGCCAGGCCCAGACGCTCAACCAGTTTGCGCACCGCAGGCACCGGGCCAATGCCCATCACTCTCGGTGCAACCCCGGCGCTGGCCATGCCCAACACCCGCGCGCGGGCAGTCAGGCCATGACGTTTGACCGCATCAGCCGAGGCCAGAATCAACGCCGCAGCCCCGTCGTTGACCCCCGAGGCATTGCCTGCGGTGACGGTTTTGTCCGGGCCGTTGACCGGTTTGAGTTTGCTCAGGGTGTCGAGGCTGGTGTCGGCACGTGGGTGTTCATCGCGCTCAACCACACTTTCGCCTTTTTTGTGGGCGATACGTACCGGCACAATCTCTTCAGCAAAATAGCCCGCCGCCTGTGCGGCCGCTGTGCGCTGCTGGCTGCGCAGGGCAAAGGCGTCCTGGTCGGCGCGAGAAATCTGGTAGTCATCGGCCACGTTGTCGGCGGTTTGCGGCATCGCATCGACACCATATTGAGCTTTCATCAAAGGGTTGATGAAGCGCCAGCCAATGGTGGTGTCTT
This sequence comes from Pseudomonas sp. PS01297, assembly GCF_029959305.1. NCBI lineage: Bacteria > Pseudomonadati > Pseudomonadota > Gammaproteobacteria > Pseudomonadales > Pseudomonadaceae > Pseudomonas > Pseudomonas sp. PS01297. The sequence continues at coordinate 9,941 of NZ_JASCPQ010000017.1, read as the reverse complement.
CCAGCTTCATGTTGCGCGAGAACGCGGCATCGGCCTTGCCCATCACAAACGGTGCCCGCGACATCGATTCAACGCCACCGGCAATCGCCAGTTCCATTTCACCGCTGGCAATGGCACGGAACGCCGTACCAACCGCGTCCATCCCCGAGGCGCACAACCGATTGAGGGTGACGCCGGGGATGCTCTCCGGCAGCCCGGCCAGCAACGCTGCCATGCGCGCGACGTTGCGGTTGTCTTCGCCCGCCTGGTTGGCGCAGCCCAGAAACACTTCGTCGACTTCGTCCCATTTCACCGTGGGGTTGCGCTCGATCAGCGCCTTGATCGGCGTTGCCGCCAGATCATCCGCACGAACGGCCGACAAGCCCCCGCCAAAACGGCCAATCGGGGTACGAATGGCGTCACAGATAAACACTTCACGCATCACGCTTCTCCTGGTGCCTGACCGTGGGCAAGGGCCGTGCGCGCTTCCAGGTCACGCAAAGCGCTTAGCTCAACGTCGGTCGGCTCGGCGGTTTGCTCAACCTTGTCGGCAAAGCGAATCGCCCAGCCCGTTGCCGCCACGACTTGTTCACGCGTCACACCGGGGTGCAGGGCGGTGACCACGAATTCATTGCTCTGCGCTTCAGGTTCCATGATGCACAGGTCAGTGATGATCCCCACTGGCCCTGCGCCTGGCAGGCCCAAACGCTTGCGCGAGTCGCCGCCTTCGCCGTGACCAACCGAGGTAATGAAGTCCAGTTTGTCGACAAACGAACGGGCTGATTGCTTGAGGATGATCAGCACGCTTTTGGCAGAACCGGCGATTTCAGGTGCACCACCGGCGCCCGGCAGGCGGACCTTAGGATGGTGATAGTCACCGACCACAGTCGTGTTGATATTGCCGAAGCGGTCTACCTGAGCGGCACCCAAAAAGCCGACGTCAACCCGACCACCTTGCAACCAGTAGCGAAAAATCTCGCTGGTGGAGACGACCGTGTCAGCCGTTTCGGCCAGCTCACCGTCGCCAATCGATAGCGGCAGCACATTAGGCTTGGCGCCAATCGGGCCAGACTCGTAAATCAGCACCACATCCGGCGACGAGGTCAGCCGCGCCAGGTTCGCAGCCTTCGAAGGCAGGCCAATGCCGACAAAACACACCGAGCCATTTTTCAAACGGCGGGCGGCGGCAACGGTCATCATTTCGTTGGTGGAGTAAGCCATTATTTTGCCTCCGAAGCGCGGGCCAGCTTGGCCTGGAACTCACTGAAATTGGCGGTGCCGTGGATGTATTCGTTTATCCATGCGGTAAAGGTTTCGCGGTCACGGGCAATCGGGTCCCAGGCCTGATAGAAACGGTTATCACGCTCGGTGTAACCATGTGCGTAGGAAGGATGCGCACCACCCGGCACGTGACACACGGCGCTCAAAGCCCAGGTCGGCAGGACGCAGGCGTTCATCGGCGCCTGCAAGTCATCGACAATCTCTTCAACCGTCACGATGCAGCGCTTGGCGGCCAAGGCGGCCTCTTTTTGCACGCCCAAAATGCCCCACAACAGTACGTTGCCCTTGCGGTCAGCCTTTTGCGCGTGGATCACCGTGACGTCCGGGCGCACCGAAGGCACCGCCGCCAGCACTTCACCGGTAAACGGGCAGGTAACGGTCTTGATCAGCGGGTTGACCTTGGGCAAGTCGGAACCGGCATAGGCGCGCAGTACCGCGAATGGCAAGCCCGAAGCGCCAGCCACATAGGCATTGGCCAGATCGGCGTGGCTGTGTTCTTCGATTTCCAGCGGCTGCGGCCACTGTTTTTCGACGGCATCGCGCAGACGGTGCAATGAACCGACACCAGGGTTGCCGCCCCAGGAAAAAATCAACTTTCGTGCACAGCCGGCGCCGATCAATTGGTCGTAGATCAAGTCAGGCGTCATACGAACCAACGTCAGGTCTTTCTTGCCCTGACGAATGATTTCATGACCTGCAGCGGTCGGAATCAAGTGAGTGAAACCTTCGAGGGCGACCGTATCACCGTCATTCACAAACTGTTTCACGGCGTCGTGTAACGAAATGATTTCTGCCATGAGGGGTAGCTCCCGTTTCTTGTTTGCCACTGAATAGAAAACGGTGCGTCGAGCGGCACCGGACTGTCAGCAGGTTAAGCCGCCCTCCCAGCTCAAACAATCCGATAATCGACGATGTGTTCGGTAATCGAACACATAGTTAGCCTGCTTGGAATTGACCAAAAAATCGGTGAGATTCGCGTGATAAACGGTGGGGTCAAGTGAACAGCTGCGCGCTCAGTTCGCGGCTTGAACTGAGCATGATCGGCAAAAAGCGCTGCTCCAACTCTGTGCGTGAGACGCGCCCGGCGTGGGTGCTGACGTTCAGGGCCGCCAGTACCTGGCCGGAAGCGTCGTACACCGGTACGGCAATCGAACGCAGCCCCTGCTCCAGTTCTTGATCGACAATGCACCAGCCCTGCTCGCGGACTTTCTGCAAGCATTCAAGCAACGCCTCGGGGGTGTGCAGGGTGCGACTGGTTTTGGCCTGAAACTCAGCATGGGCCAGGTATTCGTTGAGGGTCACATCATCAAGGGCTGCCAGCAAAATACGCCCCATCGACGTGCAATACGCAGGCAAACGACCGCCCACCGAAAGGTCGACGGAAATCAGCCGTTGGGTGGTGGCCGAACGGGCGATGTAGAGGATGTCGTCACCTTCGAGCGTCGCCATGTTGCAGGCTTCGTGCAGTTGCTCGCTCATGCGGTCCAGATACGGCTGGGCCGACACCGCCAGTGGTGTCGACGACAAATAAGCATGGCCTAGGGTCAGCACTTTGGGCAGCAACGAATAGGTCCGGCCATCGGTGGTGGCATAGCCCAGTTTGATCAACGTATACAAACAGCGCCGTACAGCGGCGCGCGGGATCTCGGTTCTATGGCTGATCTGGGCAATCGTCAGGTGCCGTTTACGTTCCTGAAACGCCTGCACTACGGCCAGACCCCGGGCCAGCGAGGCCATGAAATCGGGGTCGCCGGTAAACGCCTGAATACGTTTGGCGGGTGACGCCACAATCGGTGGCGCCAGGCCAGTCACTGCATTGCGCAATTGCTCACTCATACCCTATCCCCCTGTTGTGGCTTTTATTGTTATTACAGATCGGCCCCGGTAACAACAGACACACGGCAGACGCAATATTGGCCGATTATCGAACCGACGACCGATAATCGCAACATCCTCACCCTTCATCATGGATATGAATGCGACGTAGGCAACGCCTCATGATCCTGTGCGTTTAATAAAGTTCCATTGCCGTACTTTATAACTACAGACAACACCTGCGTCTGATTTCCATTAAGCTTTTTTTACCGGCTACACTGCGACTAACAACCTCTCCCACTCATTGGAGTGCATTTTTCTTATATGCCCGGCCAATTAAGCTGACGGTAGCGCTCAACAACTTGACACTACATTTACCTCCACCCGTATTAATAGTTCTAAAAAATGCCGGAAGCTGTTCATTCCCTGAATTTTTGCAACAAAGTTTGCACTTGGAAGTTGACGGACCTGAAGCGCTTCGGCGATAGTAGACGCCTTACTCAAGCCTTTATGGCCCGCAAGTAATTGAATGCACAGAGTCAAGCATTCCCGCCTTTTGGATCCAACCCGCTCGTTGAACTCAATAGGCCGAAAGGCTTAACTTCCAAGTGCGACCTGAATTGTCCACCCTCTGGGGTGAGCACTTAAGTGCTGCAGCGCTCATGTGTTAATTAATGACGTTGCCGCGTGCACAGAGTGGTTGATTTAACCTTGACGTTGCTTATAGATATCCGTCTAAAGCTGACTCAAACGTCAGATGTATCAACCTCTCTGCCGAGTGGTTCACCAGGTTTAATCTTTACTTAATTAGGTAGCACTGTGACGAAAGACGAACTGCGCGCAGAACTTGAGCGTCAGGAACAACGTTACAAGGATGTTTACGGCGGCGAAGTCACCACTTATGCCGCAAAGCCGGAGCCCGAGCGCAAGCCTTGGCGCAAACGTGCAAGCCTGCTGGATCAGGCGTTTTCTCAAGAAATTCAAAAAATTGAGAAAGGACTCAAAGCTGAAGAGTCGTGAATCACCACGCCTGAAATCTGTGTAAAAAAGGCTACAACGCCTCATGCCGCTGCATTGACCGGAGGCAGACCTTCGCCCGACAAAAGGTCTGCCTAAGCCACCAGACAGTCTGATTACAGAAATTTCACACACTCAAATCAGACCGTCACGTGGGCACAGGCCCTCCTCTCTGAAACGCTTATAGCCTTTGTTATCAGCGGCTTGGAGCTGTGTTTGGACCTTGTTAAATCGGGACGCCCTACCGCTTTTTTCATTTATAGATGTTACCGACGAGCACCAAGTGCATCGATTACCAAGGTTTTCTGGCATAATCCGGCCCCCTTTATGACCGTGTCAGAAAACCTTCATGATCGATCTACTAAGCGGATTGGATGCCTGGGTTCTTATCAGCCTCTTCTTCGCCCTAGCCTTTGTTCTCGCCTTCGAGTTCATTAACGGCTTTCATGACACCGCGAACGCGGTAGCGACTGTCATCTACACCAAAGCCATGCCGCCTCACCTGGCGGTGTTCTTCTCCGGTGTATTCAACTTTCTGGGCGTCCTGCTGGGCGGAGTCGGGGTGGCCTACGCCATCGTCCACTTGCTGCCGGTAGAGCTTCTGGTCAACGTGAATACCGGACATGGCCTGGCCATGGTGTTCTCGCTGCTGGCTGCGGCCATTACCTGGAACCTGGGTACGTGGTACTTCGGGATCCCGGCCTCCAGCTCACACACCCTGATCGGCTCGATCCTCGGTGTAGGTCTGGCCAACGCCCTGATCAACGGCATCCCGGTGAGCGAAGGCGTTAACTGGCAGAAGGCTATCGATATTGGCGCTTCGCTGGTGTTCTCGCCACTGGCGGGCTTCATCATTGCCGGCCTCATGCTGGTCGGTCTGAAGTGGTGGCGTCCGAATTCCAAGATGCACAAGACACCGGAAGAACGCCGCAAGCTGGATGATAAAAAGCATCCGCCGTTCTGGAACCGTCTGGTTTTGGTGATTTCTGCCATGACCGTGAGCTTCGTTCACGGCTCCAACGATGGTCAAAAAGGTATCGGCCTGATCATGCTGGTACTGATCGGTATCGTGCCGAGCGCCTTCGTTCTGGACTTGAACAGCAGCACTTACCAGATCGAGCGGACGCGCGACGCGACGCTGCACCTGAGCCAGTTCTATCAGCGTAACCACGAAAGCCTGAACGAATACCTGGCATTGGGCAAAAGCGTTAAAAGCGACCTGCCGGGCAAGTTCAGCTGCAATCCGCAGCAAACCGAGCCAACCATTGCCGCCCTGTTGAGCTCACTCAAGGGTGTGACCGACTACCACTCCATGACCTCTGAGCAGCGCATCGAAATTCGTCGCTACCTGCTGTGCCTGGATGACACGGCGAAAAAAGTCAGCAAGCTGCCAGTGCTCGATGCCAGTGAAAAAGCGGATCTCGAAAAACTGCGTAAAGACCTGACCACCACCACTGAATACGCCCCGTTCTGGGTGATTCTGGCTGTCGCACTGGCCTTGGGCCTGGGCACCATGGTTGGCTGGAGACGCGTGGTTAAAACCATCGGCGAGAAGATCGGCAAGCAAGGCATGACCTACGCCCAAGGCATGGCCGCTCAGATCACCACCACTATCGCGATTGGCCTGGCTAACGTCTTTGCCCTTCCGGTGTCGACCACGCACATCCTGTCTTCAGGCGTGGCGGGCACCATGGTTGCCAACAAAAGCGGCCTGCAAGGCAACACCATCAAGACCATCCTGATGGCCTGGGTGCTGACCCTGCCTGCCACTGTCGCACTGTCTGCAGCCCTGTTCTGGTTGGCGTCCATCGCCCTCAACTGATCCAGCGCCTGACAAAAAAGGTACGCCCCTCACGGGGCGTACCTTTTTTTATGCGTTTTCACAGGCAAAAAAATAGGCGACCGAAGTCGCCCAAAATGCCTTGCGTGCTCGTGTACCAGAAAGACCCGGCGCTACTTATTGCGCTTCTGGGAGTCTTTCCAGATAAAAAAACCCAGACCTGCGAAGAACAACACCATGAGACCGACCGTCACTACCCCTGCGATAACCACATTGTCGAGAAACATGACGGCCTCCTGCTCGTGTCTGTTTGTGTTGGAGCTAGATTAACCACACAAGCAGGCGCATACGTTGACCGGGATCAATAGTGATCGCGGCCCGGCGGAGCATGGAAAGAAAAGTTGATGCAGATCAGCAAAAAAGCCGTAGATCAGCGCTTTTTAGGTTTCTTTTTCGGCTTTTTCTTGGCATTTGCCAATGGCATTGCTTGCTCGAATGCCTGGCGCACTTCGTTCAGACGCTTCTCTTTAAGGTCATGCACACGCTTGGCACGTTCTGCACCCAGGTCAACCAGATTGCTGTCTTGGCTCATAAAAATCAGGTCACTGTCAGAGGCTGTTGGCTAAAAGGATTCAAGGGACAGCGCAATAATGCGTTGAGGCCGGACAACAGGCCAGAAAAAATCCAGTCATATCTCGATATCAATCCATAAGCCCTGACGTTGCGCACCATCGACCACGCCATCAGGGGCGGGCTGATCCGCCTGGACTTCATCGGACAGCGGCGGCTGCCCCTCCTGTTGGCGTTTGTGTTGCTGACGCTGCTGCTCTTCGCGCAGTAACAACGCTGCCTGATCAGCATCATGGTGCTTGAGGTTGACCGTACTGTCCCCAGAGCTGGCTTGGGCAGGCACCACCGCGGGGATTTCAGGGCGCGGGCGTACCGGGTCTTGTTGTGACGTCACGGGGACAACGCTCAGCGGTAGAATCGGCGGCAGCATGATCGTGTGCTCCTGTTCTGCGTCCGGCTGAAAACCACTCATCGAAAAGCGCCATAGGCTTCTTTTGAGTAGAGCAGCTTTTTGTCAGAGTCCTTTGGACTGAGGACTCTGCTGCGTTAATATACTCGGCTTTTTCAAAGCGGGAGTCAGGCAGCATGGCGCAGCAGTATCAACCGGGGCAACGCTGGATTAGTGACAGCGAAGCTGAGCTAGGCTTAGGCACCGTTCTGGCACAGGACGGTCGCTTGCTGACCGTGCTCTATCCGGCCACTGGCGAAACCCGCCAATATTCGCTGCGTAACGCCCCACTGACGCGCGTGCGTTTCTCGCCGGGCGACACCATCATCCACTTTGAAGGCTGGAAGATGACCGTTCGCGAAGTCGATGACTCCAGCGGTCTGATGGTTTATCACGGCTTCAATGAACAAAACGAGCTGGTGACCCTGCCAGAAACGCAACTGTCGAACTTTATCCAGTTCCGTCTGGCCAGCGACCGTCTGTTCGCCGGGCAAATCGACCCGCTGTCGTGGTTCTCGCTGCGTTACCACACCCTTGAGCACACTAGCCGCCAGTTGCAATCGCCGCTGTGGGGCCTGGGTGGCGTGCGTGCGCAACCCATCGCTCACCAACTGCACATTGCCCGTGAAGTGGCCGACCGTATCGCGCCGCGCGTATTGCTGGCTGACGAAGTAGGCCTGGGTAAAACCATCGAAGCAGGCCTGGTGATTCATCGCCAACTGCTCAGTGGCCGTGCCAGCCGTGTGCTGATCGTGGTCCCGGAAAACCTGCAACACCAATGGCTGGTCGAAATGCGTCGGCGCTTCAACCTTGAAGTCGCGCTGTTTGACGAAGAACGCTTCATTGAAAGCGATGCCGGCAACCCGTTTGAAGACTGCCAGTTGGCTCTTGTGGCCCTGGAATGGTTGGTTGACGACCCTAAAGCGCAAGCAGCCCTGTTCGACGCAGACTGGGACCTGCTGGTGGTCGACGAAGCTCACCACCTGGTGTGGCACGAAGATCAAGTCAGCCCTGAATACGGTCTGGTCGAGCAACTGGCCGGCGTGATCCCTGGCGTCCTGCTGCTGACGGCGACCCCGGAGCAACTGGGTCAGGACAGCCACTTTGCACGTTTGCGCCTGCTCGATCCCAACCGCTTCCACGACCTGGCTGCCTTCCGCGCCGAGAGCGAGAACTATCGCCCGGTCGCTCAGGCTGTACAGGAACTGCTGGATAAAGGCCGCCTGTCCCCAGAAGCGCACACCACCATCCATAACTTCTTGGGCGCTGAGGGCGATTCGTTGCTCGCGGCGGTCAACCAAGGCGATACCGAAGCCAGCGCGCGTCTGGTTCGTGAACTGCTAGACCGTCATGGCACTGGCCGCGTTTTGTTCCGTAACACCCGCGCCGCGATCCAGGGCTTTCCCGAGCGAAAATTGCATGCTTACCCGCTGCCATGCCCGGACGAATACCTCGAACTGCCCATCGGTGATCACGCCGAGCTGTACCCGGAAGTCAGCTTCCAGGCCCAGCCGGACGCCAGCGATGAAGAGCGCTGGTGGCGCTTTGACCCACGCGTAGAGTGGCTCACCGACACCCTGAAAATGCTCAAGCGCACCAAAGTACTGGTGATCTGTGCTCATGCCGAAACCGCCATGGATCTGGAAGACGCCCTGCGCGTTCGCTCCGGTATTCCTGCCACGGTCTTCCACGAAGGCATGAACATTCTTGAGCGTGACCGCGCAGCTGCTTACTTCGCAGATGAAGAGTTCGGCGCACAAGTGCTGATCTGTTCGGAAATCGGCAGTGAAGGTCGCAACTTCCAGTTCGCTCATCACCTGGTGCTGTTCGACCTGCCGTCCCACCCGGACCTGCTGGAGCAGCGTATCGGCCGTCTGGACCGTATCGGCCAGAAGCACATCATTGAACTGCATGTGCCGTACCTGGAAACCAGCCCGCAAGAGCGCCTGTTCCAGTGGTATCACGAGGCCCTGAACGCGTTCCTCAATACGTGCCCGACCGGCAACGCCCTGCAACACCAGTTCGGCCCACGCCTGCTGCCGTTGCTTGAAGAAACCGACGACACCCCGTGGCAAGCGTTGATCAACGAAGCCCGCAGCGAGCGCGAGCGTCTTGAGCAAGAGCTGCACACCGGTCGTGACCGCCTGCTGGAGCTCAACTCCGGCGGCGCGGGTGAAGGCGAAGCACTGGTAGAAGCGATTCTTGAGCAGGACGATCAGTTCACCCTGCCGATCTACATGGAAACCCTGTTCAATGCGTTCGGCATCGACAGTGAAGACCACTCCGAAAACGCCCTGATCCTCAAGCCGAGCGAGAAAATGCTCGACGCCAGCTTCCCGCTGGGTGACGACGAAGGCGTGACCATCACCTACGACCGCAACCAGGCGCTGTCGCGTGAAGACATGCAGTTCATCACTTGGGAACACCCGATGGTGCAAGGCGGCATGGATCTGGTGCTCTCGGGCTCGATGGGCAACACCGCCGTGGCACTGATCAAAAACAAGGCGCTCAAGCCCGGGACCGTTCTGCTCGAACTGATTTACGTCAGCGAAGCCGTTGCCCCGCGCTCCCTGCAACTGGGCCGCTACCTGCCGCCGGCTGCGCTGCGCTGCCTGCTCGATGCCAACGGCAACGATCTGTCTTCGCGCGTGGCCTTCGACACCCTGAATGAACAACTGGAAAGCGTGCCCCGTGCCAGCGCCAACAAGTTCATCCAGGCCCAGCGCGACAACCTGACGCCGAAAATCAATGCCGGCGAAGCCAAGGTTGCGCCTCGTCACGCTGAACGTGTAGCCGAAGCGCAACGCCGTCTGGCAGCCGATACGGAAGAAGAACTGGCGCGCCTGACTGCGTTGCAAGCGGTCAACCCGACCGTACGTGACAGCGAGTTGGTTGCCTTGCGCAAACAACGTGAACAAGGGCTGGCCATGCTTGAAAAAGCCGCGCTGCGCCTAGAAGCGATTCGCGTACTGGTCGCCGGCTAACCCGGCCCTCTGTAGGAGCGAGCTTGCCTCGCGATCTTTTGATCCTTAAAAGATCGCGAGGCAAGCT
>NZ_JASCPQ010000179.1:0-3857 GCF_029959305.1 Pseudomonas sp. PS01297 | reverse complement strand
GGCTTGCTCGCGATGCCGGCCACTCGGTCTATCAGTAAAACCTTGTCGGTCCAATCGCGAGCAAGCCCGCTCCCACGGGTTATGTATTGTTTTCAAGCTCAGCAATGCGGTCCAGCAGCGCTTGGCGTTCGGCGCGTTCCTGGGTGATGTCGTCGATCACGCTGATCAAGTGCTCGGGGCTGTCGTCCTGGGAGTTGCGCTGCAATGAGGTGCGTACGTGGGCCCAGATGTAATGGCCGTCTTTGCACAGCAGGCGTTTTTCGAGGTCGTAGTTGCTGATTTCGCCATCCAGCAGGCGCTGCAACTGCTCAAGGTTGATTTGCAGGTCGTCGGGGTGGGTGATGGCCTGAAAGGTCAGCGCCCGCAGCTCTTGTTCGCTGTAACCCAACAATTGGCACAAGCTGTCGTTAACTCGCCGCCAGCGGCCATCGAGGTCGACGTAAGCCATGGCGCCGCACGCCAGTTCAAACAACGCCCGAAAGGCTTCTTCGCTTTTGCGCAGCGATTGCTCGGCGGTTTTGCGGGCGGTGTTGTCCATGCTGATGCCGATCATTTTTACCGGGCGCCCGGCGCTGTCGTTCAGCGGCATGGCCCGCGATGAGATCCAGCGCATCTCGCCATCCGGGCGGAAGATGCGGAAGTCGTATTCGTACGGGGTGTTGTTGGCGAAGCATTCGCGGTACAGCTCGTTCATCACCACTTCGTCTTCGGGCAGCACGTGCGGCCAGAAGTCTTCGTTGCGGTTGACCTGCCAGCCATAGACCCGCTCGACGTTGGCCGAATAGAACACCTCGTCGGTGATGAGGTTCCATTCCCAGGTCACGATCCCGGCGTTTTCCTGGGCCAGGGTCATGCGCGCTTCGCTTTCCATGATGTCGGCGATGTACTTGCGCCGCACATCGGTCATCGGCAGTTCAACCGACGTGGTGCCCTGAAGGTCTTGCACCGCCTGTTCGCCATAGCGCAGCCACACCCAGTTGACCTTGAGCAGGTCCGCCAGTTTGCGCAAATTGCTGTAGTCGATTTCGCCACCACGGGTCCACTTGTGCACCGCCGTGCGGGAAATGCCCAAGGCCGTACCGACCGCTTGCAGGGTCATTTTGTGGTGTTCGAGCAGCTCCTTCAGACGAAAGGCAAAGCTATCTTCGGTCATGACATATCCGTGATCACGTGAGGCGCAGGGCGCTGCGATTATACACACACGCCTGCGGCCCTCGACCCGATCACGGAAGGGAGGCTTATAAGTCCAGTACCAGGCGTTCGCCACGGGCCCGCGACACACAAATCATCATGGTTTGCTGGGCGGCTTTTTCGTCGTCGCTCAGGTATTGGTCGTTGTGCTCGGCTTGCCCTTCAAGGATGCGCGTCTCGCAGGTGCCGCACACGCCTTCGCGGCACAGGCATTCGACGTCGACATTGGCTTTTTCGATGGCCTTTAGGATGCTCATGCCTTCTTCAACGCGCAGTTCCTGACCGGATTTGGCCAGCACCAGGGTGAACGCACCGCCCGTGATCGGCGCAGCGGCGAACTGCTCCCAATGCACGCGTTCGTCAGCCAGGCCCAGTTTTTTGCCGGTGGCGATCACGGCGTCGATCAGCGGTTTAGGGCCGCACACATACACGTGCGCGTCGCTGTCCAGGTCGCCCATCAGCTCGGCCAGATTCAGCGATTGGCCCAGGCTGTCGGCGTAGGTGCGCGTGCGCTCGGCATGCGGGCCCGCGCTGAGTTCGTCGTGAAACGCGCCGTGTTCCGGGCTGCGGAAGGCGTAGTGCAGTTGGTAATCGGCGCCCGCGTCACGCAGTTCGTGCACTTGCGAGAGGAACGGGGTGATGCCGATCCCGCCCGCGATGAGGATGTGTTTGCCCGCCTTCGGGTCGATGGCGAACAGGTTGTTGGGGGTCGAAATCATCAGCTCGGTGCCGACCTCGACCTGTTGGTGCATAAACGCCGAGCCGCCTTTGGATTGCTCCTCAAGACGCACGCCAATCTGGTAGCTGGCGGTCTGGCGCGGGTCGCTCATCAACGAATAGGCGTTGCTGTGCTGACGGCCGTCGGCGTCTTTCATCTGCACGATGATGTGGCTACCGCCGGTGAAGTCGGGCAGCGGCTGGCCGTCCTGGCGTACCAGGGTAAAACGTTTGATCAGCGGCGTTACCTGCTCTACACCGATCACACGGGCGGCAAGCATTTGATAAGAGTTGGCCATCGCAAAACCTCTACTGCGGTAAAGGGCGGCACTCGCGTGCCGCCTGATTTAAAACCCGGTGCTAACGACTCAGACCGCCAGGCACAGGTATTTCAGTTGCAGGTAATCGTCGATCCCGTACTTGGAACCTTCGCGCCCCAGGCCGGATTGCTTGACCCCGCCAAACGGCGCCACTTCGTTGGAGATCAACCCGGTGTTGATGCCGACCATGCCGTATTCCAGTTGCTCAGCGATGTGCCACACGTGGCCGATGTCGCGGCTGTAGAAGTACGCCGCAAGGCCGTACAGCGTGTCGTTGGCCAGGGCCAGCACTTCAGCGTCGGAGTGGAAGCGCACCAGCGGCGCAACCGGGCCGAAGATTTCTTCGTCCAGCAGCAACATGCCTTTCTTGATATCGCCCAGCACGGTCGGTTCGAAAAACTGCTCACCCAGCGCATGCACCTGGCCGCCCAGCAGCAAGGTCGCGCCTTTGCTGACGGCGTCGTCGATCAGGGCGCGGACTTTGTCCACCGCTTTAACGGTGATCAGCGGGCCGATCTGGGTGTCTGCCGCGTTGCCATGGCCGACCTTCAGTTCGGCCACTTTGGCGGCGAACTTACTGGCGAACTGGTCGTACACCGCGTCGTGCACGTAGAAGCGGTTAACGCAGACGCAGGTCTGGCCCGCGTTGCGGTATTTGGCCGCGATGGCGCCTTCGACGGCGGCATCAATGTCGGCGTCGGCAAACACGATAAACGGCGCGTTGCCGCCCAGTTCCAGCGAGACTTTTTTGATGGTTTCGGCGCACTGGCTCATCAGCAAACGGCCGATAGGGGTCGAGCCGGTGAAGCTGAATTTTCGCACCAGCGGGTGGCCGGTGAGTTGCGCGCCAATGGCCGGGGCGTCGCCGGTGACGATGTTCAACACGCCTGCCGGGATGCCTGCCCGCTGCGCCAGTTCCGCCAGGGCCAGCGCCGAAAACGGCGTTTCGTTGGCCGGTTTGACCACGATAGTGCACCCGGCCGCCAGCGCAGGCGCGACCTTGCGGGTGATCATCGCAGCGGGGAAGTTCCACGGCGTGATCGCCGCGCACACGCCGATGCCTTGCTTGACCACAATCAGGCGTTTGTCGCTGGACGGCGAAGGGATCACGTCGCCATAAACGCGTTTGCCTTCCTCGGCAAACCACTCGATAAACGAGGCCGCGTAACGGATTTCACCCACCGCTTCGTGCAGTGGCTTGCCCTGTTCCAGGGTCATGATCCGGGCCAGATCGTCTTCGTGTTGCAGGATCAGTTCAAACCAGCGCCGCAGGATCTGCGCGCGGTCTTTGGCCGTGCGTTCACGCCAGGCTGGCAAGGCTGCATCGGCGGCCTGAATGGCGCGGATCGCTTCGGCGCCGCCCATCAACGGCACATTGCCCAACAGCTGGCCTTGAGCCGGGTTGGTCACGTCGACCGTTTGACGGCTGTCGGCATCTGCCCAGGCGCCATCAATAAACGCCTGTTGACGAAACAATTGGGGGTCTTTGAGCTGCACGCAGGACACTCCTCTAAATAGGGCCAGGGCGCCGCAGCGTGGCTGCGGCGCCCGGCAGATCAGTCGTCCAGGTGGGCCACGGCGATCAGGTTGTGGAAGTGCGCGCTGGCGTGTTCGCTCATGCCGCTGCGC
>NZ_JASCPQ010000178.1:0-3897 GCF_029959305.1 Pseudomonas sp. PS01297 | reverse complement strand
AGCTTGCCTCGCGATCTTTAAAAAGATCAAAAGATCGCGAGGCAAGCTCGCTCCTACACAGGGTATTGGGTGTTCCTCAGGTAGAATGCCCGGCTAATTTCGCCGATTTGCAGCCTTGCCATGACTGAACCCACGTCCTCCCCTTCCCCGCACGTCGCCATTATTGGCGGTGGCCCCGCCGGTTTGATGGCTGCCGAAGTGCTGAGCCAGGCGGGCGTGCAGGTGGATCTGTTTGACGGCATGCCGTCGGTCGGTCGCAAGTTTTTGCTCGCCGGTGTCGGCGGCATGAACATCACCCACTCCGAACCTTACCCGGCGTTTTTGTCGCGTTATGCCGAGCGGGCGCCGCACATGGCGCCGTTGCTGCGGGCGTTTGATGCCGACGCCTTGTGCCAGTGGATCCACGACCTGGGCATCGAAACCTTTGTCGGCAGTTCGGGCCGGGTGTTCCCCACCGACATGAAAGCCGCGCCGCTGCTGCGCGCCTGGCTGAAGCGCCTGCGCGAATCCGGCGTAGTTATCCACACCCGCCACCGCTGGCTGGGCTGGCAAGCCGATGGCCAGTTGCGCATCGACAGCCCCGAGGGCGAAAAACAGCTTAATCCGGATGCCGTGGTATTGGCCTTGGGCGGCGGCAGTTGGGCACGGTTGGGTTCTGATGGCGCGTGGATGCCGCTGCTGGCAGAGCGCGGCGTCGAGTTGGCGGCCTTGCAGCCGAGCAATTGCGGGTTTGATGTGGCGGGCTGGAGCGAGGTGCTGCGCAGCAAGTTCGCCGGGGCGCCCTTGAAGAACATCGCCATTGCCCTGGAGCACAGCGCACCACGCTTGGGTGAATGCGTGATCACCGCCAGCGGCATTGAAGGCAGTTTGATTTATGCTTGGTCTGCGCCGATTCGTGAGGCCATCAACCAGCATGGCGCTGCGACGATTCTGATCGATCTGTTGCCCAACAAGCCTGTGGATAAAATCGCTGCGGCCTTGGCCAAGCCGCGCGGCTCACGCTCGATGAGCAAGCATTTGCACAGCCAGTTGGGTCTGGACGGGGTGAAAGCGGCGCTGTTGCGCGAGTTGGCCCCGGCAGATGACTTCAACCACCCGGCGCAGTTGGCCAAAGCGATTAAGGCCCTGCCCCTGACACTGATCAAGGCACGCCCGCTGGACGAGGCCATCAGCAGCGCCGGCGGCGTGCGCTTTGAGGCACTGGATCACAACCTGATGCTCAACGCCGTACCGGGTGTGTTCTGCGCGGGCGAGATGCTGGACTGGGAAGCCCCCACCGGCGGTTACTTGCTCACCGGCTGCTTTGCCAGCGGGCGCGCCGCAGGGTTGGGGGTTTTAAGCTGGCTCAAACGCTGAACATCTGTCGCCCCGCGATCTTTTAAAAGATCGCGAGGCAAGCTCGCTCCTACAGACAGGAGAAAGGGCGGGTTATGGCTTGCGCTTGCGTGGGCCGGTGTTGAACACCGGAACTTTGCGCACAGGCTTGACCGAAGGCTCGGCCGGGGCCACGTCGCCACTGTCCACCCATTTGCCCAGGTTGCGCTTGCCGCCACCGCCTGCTGCTTTAGGCTTTTTCGGTTTCTTCGGCTTTTTGACCACCTGGCCCGTCGCATCGGTTAGCGGCACGCGGTGCTCTGGCACAAAGTCGGGCTCTTCGTGGCGGGTCAATGTCTGACGGGTCAACATCTCGATTGCCGACAACATGTTCACTTCGTCCGCACACACCAGCGAAATCGCCTCGCCTTTCTGGCCGGCACGACCGGTACGGCCAATGCGGTGAATGTAGTCTTCGGCCACGATCGGTAAGTCGAAGTTGACCACCAGCGGCAGGTCGTCGATGTCCAGGCCGCGCGCGGCGACATCGGTGGCGACCAAAATTTGCACTTCGCTGGCCTTGAAACGATCCAGCGCACGTTGACGGGTAGCCTGGGGCTTGTCGCCATGGATGCCGTCCGCGTTGATCCCCAAGCCTTGCAGCTTGTCTACCAGCTCATCAACGCCGTTACGGGTCTTGGCGAACACCAGCACCTGCTTCCAGCGCTGGCTGCGCAGCAAGTGCAGAAACAACTCTGCCTTGCGCTTTTTATCGACTGGGATCACCCACTGCTTGACGCTGCTGGCCGCCACGTTGCGCGGGCTAACTTCGATGCTCAGCGGGTTGTCGAGCATTTGTTCGGCCAACAGGCGGATCGCGTCCGAGAACGTCGCTGAAAACAGCAGGGTCTGGCGTTTTTTCGGCAAGGCACGGTAAATGTCGCGCAGCTCTTCGGAGAAACCGAGGTCGAGCATGCGGTCGGCTTCGTCGAGGATCAGGGTTTGCAGTTGGTTGAACTTGATCGCGTTCTGGCGATACAGGTCGAGCAAGCGGCCGGGGGTCGCCACCAGCACGTCAACGCCTTTGCGCAGCTTCATCATTTGCGGGTTGATGCTGACCCCGCCGTACACCGCATAGGTGCTCAACGGCAGGTGCTCGGCGTACTGGCGAATGTTCTCGTGAACCTGTTCGGCCAGTTCGCGGGTCGGCACCAGCACCAGCGCGCGGATCGAGTTGCTGGTGACCTTTGGCCCTTCCATGGTCAGCAATTGCAGCAATGGCAAGGCAAAGCCGCCTGTTTTGCCGGTGCCCGTCTGGGCGGCGGCCATCAGGTCACGGCCTGCCAGCACGGCGGGAATCGCTTGGGCCTGAACCGGAGTGGGGGTCTTGTAGCCGAGCGCCTCAAGGGCGCGCAGCAAGGGCTCGATCAGGCCAAGGGTGGCGAATGTCATGGGAATACCGTCGAAAAAGGTCTGCGCAGGGGTGCATAAAGTGCAATGGCGCGCAGTTTACCCTAATTCAGACGGTTTTCTGCTTGCGCCACTGCGGCAACCCGATCAACACCACGGCGCTGATGATCACCGCCATCGCCAGGCACTCTTCGAAGCCGATGCTCTCGCCCGCAAACACGATACCCAGCATCACCGCCACGGCCGGGTTGACGTAGGCATAGCTGGTGGCGGCGGCCGGGCGCACGTTTTTCAGCAGGTACATGTAGGCGCTGAAGGCGATGATCGAGCCGAAGAACACCAGATACAGCAACGCACCCCAGCCTGCGGCGGTTGGCAGATGGGTCATGCGCTCGCCGCTGAGCAGGCTGCCGGCCAGCAGCACCACACCTGCGGTGATCATTTCGGCAGCGCTGGCCATGGCGCCTGCGGGCAGCGGCAAATGGCGGCTCCAGACCGAACCGAACGCCCAAGCGGCTGCCGCAAAGAGGATCATCGCCGCGCCCAATGGGCTGGCTTGCAGGTTGGAGCCGAGGTTAAGCATGCCGATGCCGATCAGCCCCAGCGCAATACCGGCCCATTCCAGGCGAGTGTTGCGTGCGCCCCAAAAGTAGCCGAACAGCAACGTAAACAGCGGCACCGTCGCCACGGCCAGGGCCGCGACACCAGAGGCCACGCCCGAATGCTCAGCCAGGGTCACGCCACCATTGCCGCAGGCCAGCAACAGAAAACCGATCATGGCTGCCGAACGCCACTGCACAAAGGTCGGTGTCGGCGCCCCGCGCCAGCGCATGTAGCCGTACATCAAACAGCCCGCCACCAGAAAGCGCACCCCGGCCATCATCAACGGCGGCCAGGACTCAATCCCGATGCGAATCACCAGATAGGTCGAACCCCAAATAACGTACAACGCAAAAAAAGCACCGATCAGTTGTAACGGGAAACGACGTGCGGCAGGCATGGGGGCAGCTCGGAAGGCAAAGGCAGGGGACTTGGGATTCTAGACAAAGGGCTGCGAAATAATAAGTAACAGAACGCACCAAAAGTGACCCGTACACTTTGGCGGCTGTTCACCCTGTAGGAGCGAGCTTGCCTCGCGATCTTTTCAACGATCAAAAG
Organism: Pseudomonas sp. PS01297; assembly: GCF_029959305.1. NCBI lineage: Bacteria > Pseudomonadati > Pseudomonadota > Gammaproteobacteria > Pseudomonadales > Pseudomonadaceae > Pseudomonas > Pseudomonas sp. PS01297. The sequence continues at coordinate 15 of NZ_JASCPQ010000178.1, read as the reverse complement.
ATCGCGAGGCAAGCT
>NZ_JASCPQ010000177.1:0-4237 GCF_029959305.1 Pseudomonas sp. PS01297 | reverse complement strand
GGCTTGCTCGCGATGCAGGCAATGCGGTTTTTCAGATCAACCGTGGCGATGCCATCGCGAGCAAGCCCGCTCCCACATCAAACCAGTCCTACAAAGATGTACAGCCGGCAATTGCTTTTTATCGTGAGCACAAAAGATAATGAGATTAGTTACCATTCATTTCAGGTGTGCACGTGCTCAGCCCCGGCGATTCCCGATCTGTCCTGACCGACTTGTACAGCGATCATCATCGCTGGTTGCGTGCGTGGCTCTATCGCCAGTTGAATTGCCCGCATGATGCCGCCGACCTGACGCAGGACACGTTCGTGCGTGCCCTTACCTCGCGCCAGCTCACGGCGTTGCAGGAGCCACGGGCGTTTCTCACCACCATCGCCCGTAACCTGCTCAACAATGTGTTTCGCCGGCGCATGCTGGAGCGTGCCTATCACGAAGAACTGGCGGGCCTTGAGCCTGAGTTCATGCCGTCTGAAGAAGACATGGCGCTGGTGCGTGAAGCGCTGGAATTGATCGATCAGTTGCTCGATGGCCTGCCGAACCGCGCCCGCCATTGTTTTTTGTTGCACCGCCTGGACGGGCTGACGCAGCCGCAGATCGCCCACGCCATGGGCATTTCCCTGGCCACGGTCGAACGCGACCTGCGCCGGGCATTTTTGCACTGCCTGAACACCCCGCAGGCATGAGCGCCCGTCAGGCCGATGAGGCCAACCGCGCGGCGGTGGACTGGATGCTGCGCCTTGAATCGCCGCAGGCGGGCAGCGCCGGTCAGCAAGCCTTCGAGCATTGGCTAAACGCCGACCCTGAACATGCCCACGCCTGGCAGCGGGTCAACACGCTATTGAGCACGCCCCTGTCGGCCTTGCAGGAAGCCGAACGGCGCAGCCCCGGCCAATTGAAAGTCGCCAGTGACAGCCTGCGTTCGCTGCCGTCACCTTCACGGCGCCGGGCCGTGGGTGGCGGGCTGGCGCTGCTGCTGCTGGGTCTGGTGACCGCGGGCGTGACCCAGCGCATCACGCCGCTCGGCGGGTTGCTGGCCGACCAGCGCACCGCCACCGGCGAGCGCCGCACGCTGACCCTGGCCGATGGCAGCCGCCTGAGCCTGGATGCGCGCACGGTGGTCGACATTCTGTTTGACGGGCTGCAACGCCGGGTGCTGCTGCACCAAGGTGCAGTGCAGGTCGACGTCGCCAAAGATGCCTCGCGGCCGTTTATTGTCGACTCCGGCGATGGCACGGTGCGGGCGCTGGGCACGCAGTTTATGGTGCGCAAGGACGACGGCGGCAGCCTGGCCTCGGTGCAGCAACACAGCGTGCTGTTGACCAATCGTGCTGGCCGTCGGCAAACCATTGAGGCCGGGCAAGTGTTCGCCTTCACCGAACAGGGCATCGCCCCTCAGACGCCGAGCTGGCGCAGCCGGGTTGACTGGCTCGAAGGCCGCATCGACGTGCGCGATGAACCGCTCGGGCAACTCATCGAGGCCCTGCGCCCTTATCGCGCCGGGCTGTTGCGCGTCAGCCCGCAAGCCGCGCAACTGCGGGTGTATGGGGTGTTTGCCCTGGACGACAGTGACCGCACCTTGCGCTCACTGGCCGAAACGCTGCCGGTGCAGGTGAACCGCCACGGCTTCTGGTTGACCACGGTGGATGTGCGTTCGGCCAGCGCTTAAAAAAACTGAAAAACGTTGAGGGGGTTTTGCGTAACGCGGGTCTTGGTTACTGAAAACACACCTATTACGAGCCCGCTTACATGCCCAACCTGCAGATTCGTCCTTGCCTGCTTGCCGTCGCGATCGCCCTGGCAACCGCTCCGTTTGTGTCCCATGCCCAGGCAGACAGCGACGCTGTTGCTGTCGCGCAAGCGTTCAACATCCCTGCAGGTGACCTTGGCGAAACCTTGAGCCGCATCGCCCATCAAACGGGCGACATGTTGTCGGTCAATCCGTCGTTGATTGCCGGCAAGCGCGCCCCGGCAGTGCAAGGCCAGATGAGCACCACGCAAGCCATCAACCAGGCCCTGGCCGGTAGCGGGCTGATTTTCAGCACCACCGCCAGCGGCGCCTACACCGTGCTGCCGGGGGGCGCCCATGATTTGCCGGCCACCACCATCAGCGGCTCGTCGTCCAGCTTCACCCAGGACAGCATCTCCAACGACAAAGGTTTTGTCGCACGGCGCTCCACCACCGCCACCAAGACCGACACCCCGCTGCTGGAAACTCCACAGGCGATCTCGGTCGTCACCCGTGAGCAGATGGACAACCTGGGCGCGCAGAGCCTGAGTTCGGCGCTGCGTTACAGCGCCGGTGTGAGTGCCGGGTTTTATGGCGATGACCCGCGCTATGACTGGCTGACTGTGCGCGGTTTCACCATGTCTCAGTTGGGCATGTTTCGCGATGGCTTGCGCTCATCCAACAACGGCATGTTCGGGCGCGCCGACTCTTATGGTCTGGAGCGCGTAGAAATCCTCAAGGGCCCGGCGTCGGTGCTGTACGGCCAAAATGCGCCGGGCGGGATGATCAACATCGTCACCAAGCGCCCCAGCGATGAGCCCTTTCATGAAGTGCAACTGGGTTACGGCAGCTTCGACAACAAGCAGGCGCGCCTGGACCTCAATGACGCCTTGAACGACAACGGCACGGTGCTGGGCCGCCTGACGATGAACGTGCGCGACAGCCAGGCGCAAATTGACCATGCCGTGGACGACCACGTGTACGTGGCCCCGGCGATCACCTTTCGCAACGACGACACCAGCCTGACCGTGCTCGCCAGCTATCAGCACGACACCAGCGGCTGGGGCACCTGGCTGCCGGCCAAAGGTTCACTGGTGCGCGGGCCGACCGGGTATTTGTCGCACCATTTCTATGGTGGTGACCCGGACTTCAACACGTTCAAGCGTGATCAGTATTCTTTGGGGTACCTGTTTGAACACCGCTTCAACGACACTTGGCTGTACCGCCAAAACGTGCGCGTCGACACCGGCAGCTACGATGCCAAGGCCGTGCGCAGCCTCGGTTGGATCGACCCGGACAACTCGGCTGTGTTGTTCCGTGATGCGGGTATTTACAAGCTCAACAGTGACGTCTACAGCTTCGATAACCAGTTGCAGGCGAACTTCGACACGCCGGGCATAGAGCACACCAGCCTGGTCGGTTTCGATTACACCTGGCAGCGCAGCAACAACCGTCAACTCAGCGGCCCTGCTTCACCGCTGGACTTGAACAACCCGGGTGCCGTGACCCCGACAGCCAAACCGACGGTGCCTTACCAGCGTGTGATTGATGTTGAACAGATCGGCGCCTACGCCCAGCATCAGGTGAAGATTGACGATCACTGGATCGCCCGTGTCGGCGTGCGTCACGATCAAGCCAAAACTGACGTTGATGTGAACAACAATGGCCGCAAAGTCGGCGGCAACCTGGACCAAGGCGCCACCACCTGGCAGGCCGGCTTGTTGTACCTGTTCGATAACGGTTTGGCGCCGTACTACAGCTACGCCGAGTCGTTCTTGCCGACCACCGCGAACAGCGCCAACGGCAAGCCTTACAAGGCCACCACCGGCACCAGCCACGAACTGGGGATCAAGTACCAGCCGCCTGGCAGCGACCTGCTGTTGACTGCGGCGGTGTTCGACATCGTGCAGAAAAACATGGTGACCACCGACCCGATCGACACGCGGATCATGATCCAGACCGGTGAGGTGGAATCCAAAGGTCTGGAGCTGGAAGGCAAATACACGCCGACGCCGGGCTTGGACCTCACCGCCAGCTACACCTACCTCGATGCCCGCGTGACCAAAGACAACACACCGGGCAAAGAAGGCACCCGCTTCACCGACAGTTGGGGCACCACCAACCCGCGCCACAGCGCCTCGGCGTGGGCCGACTTCACGCACCAGGAAGGCCAGCTCAAAGGCTTGGGCTACGGGGTGGGCGTACGCTACGTGAGTGGCCGCCCAGACTACAACGACGACTACTCGCAAGTGCGCGAAACGCCCGGCTACACCCTGGTGGACAGCATGATCCACTACCAGTTGGACGCGCACTGGAACCTGCAACTGAACGTCGACAACGTGACCAATAAAAGCTACATCGCCAACAACTGCTACTTCCTGGACACCTGCTACTACGGCCCGCAACGGACCTTCCTGGCGAGCGCGCGTTATCGTTGGTAATACCCTGTGACCCTCTGTAGGAGCGAGCTTGTCTCGCGATCTTTTGATCGTTTAAAAGATCGCGAGACAAGCT
>NZ_JASCPQ010000176.1:0-4266 GCF_029959305.1 Pseudomonas sp. PS01297 | reverse complement strand
GAGCTTGCCTCGCGATCTTTTGATCGTTTAAAAGATCGCGAGGCAAGCTCGCTCCTACAGAAAAAAACAACAATAAAAAATGAGGCCGTGCGATATGACCACCACCCCGCTTCCGGATGTCACTGACATCGAGCAACAAACGATCAAGCGCGTCACCAAGCGCATGATCCCCTTTCTGATCCTCCTGTTTGTGGTCGCCTTTCTGGACCGCAACAACGTCGGTTTCGCCGCCCTGCGGATGAACGACGACATCGGTATCAGCCAGACCCTGTATGGCCTGGGTGCCGGTATTTTCTTCCTCGGTTACTTCATCTTCGAAGTGCCGAGCAACGTCTTGCTGCACCGCTACGGCGCCCGCGTGTGGATCGCCCGGATCATGGTGACCTGGGGCATCATCGCCGGGGCCATGGGCTTTTTGCAGACGCCGGTGCACTTTGTTTCGCTGCGTTTTCTGCTGGGCATCGCTGAAGCCGGGTTCTTCCCGGGGGTGATTTACCTGCTGTCGCTGTGGTTTCCGAGCCGCTACCGGGCACGCATGATCGCCACCTTTTACCTCGGCGTACCCATCGCACAAGTGATCGGCGCACCGCTGTCGGTGGGCCTCATGGAAATGGGCGACGCACTGGGCTTCGTCGGCTGGCGCCTGATGTACATCGTCGAAGCCGTACCGGCGGTGATTCTCGGCGTGGTCTGCTACTTCTACCTCACCGACCATCCGCGTCAGGCCCACTGGCTGACCGATGCGCAGCGCAACTGGCTGATCAACACCCTGGAGCATGAAGAGCGCAACAAACCGCTGGTGGTGGGTATCCAACCGAGCAAATGGGAGATGATCCGCAAGGCGTTGTCCAGCCGTCAGGTATGGCTGCTGGCGCTGGTGTACTTCGGCATCACCTCGGGCTCCAACGCCATGAACTTCTTTATGCCCACCGTACTGGCCTCGTTCCGTGGCTCGTTCGGGCTGGAAATCGGCCTGATGCAAAACGGCCTGATCACTGCCATCCCTTACGCCTTGGCCGCTGTTGCCATGATCTGGTGGAGCCGTCGTTCGGACCGCCTGCAAGAACGTCACTGGCACGCCGGTGGTGCCGCCATGCTCGCTGCTGTGTCCATCGCCGTGGCGCTGTGGCTGAACCAGCCGTGGATCATCGTGATCGGCTTTATCCTGCTGGCCATGGGCGTTTACAGCGCGATCAACGTGTTCTGGGCCGTGCCAGGGCAAGTGCTCACTGGCCTGGGCGCTGCCGCCGGGATTGGCCTGATCAACTCCATCGGTAACCTCAGCGGCTTTATCGGCCCTTACCTGACCGGTTACCTGTTCAACGTGACCGGCAGCTACACCCCGGGCTTCCTGGTGATTGCCGCACTGGTCGGCGCCGGTGGTCTGGGCATGGTGTTGATGCCACGTAACAAGGTGTCGCTGGGCAACGCAGCCGGCGCAACCTCTGCAACCGTAGGAGGCAAGGCATGAGCCTGCAAACCGTAGCGTTTATTGGCACCGGGATCATGGGCAAGCCCATGGCCCGCAACCTGTTGCACGCCGGCTACCCGGTACGGGCCTGGAACCGCTCGGCGGCCAAGGCCGAGGAATTGTCCGCTCAGGGCGCCGAGGTGTTTGCCACCCCGGCCGAGGCGGCCGAAGGCGCTCAGGTGCTGATCTGCATGCTCAGCGATGGCCCGACCTGTGACGAGGTGCTGTTTGGTGAAAACGGCGCCGCCAAAGCCCTGGCGCCGGGCGCGCTGGTGGTGGTGATGAGTTCGATCCCGGTCGACACCGCCGTCGAACACGCCCGGCTGAGCGCCGAACTTGGCTTGCGCTACCTCGACGCCCCGGTGTCGGGGGGCGAGCGCGGGGCCCGTGAAGCGAGCCTGGCAATTATGGTCGGCGGCGAAACCGCCGCCTTCGAACAAGGCCGCGCCGTGCTGGCGGCCATGGGCCGCCCGGTGCATGTCGGCCCGGCCGGCACCGGTGAGCTGTCAAAACTGGTCAATCAACTGATCGTGGCCAGCACCATCGCCACCGTCGCCGAAGGCCTGCTGCTGGCCGAGCGCGGCGGCGCCGACCCGTCCAAGGTGCATGAAGCCTTGATGGGCGGTTTTGTCGATTCACCGATCTGGCGTCAACACGGTCAGCGCATGCTGACCAACGACTTCACCCCCGGTGGCCCGGCCAAATGGCAACTCAAAGACACCCGCACCGCCCTCGCCCAAGCGCACAAGCTCGGCTTGTCGCTGCCGGTGGCCAGCCTCGTCGACGGGCTGTTTGCCGCCATGGTCGAGGCCGGTGACGGCGAGCTTGATCACGCCGGATTGATCCGCCAGTTACGCCGCAACAACACTTTGCCTGAATAAAAATAATTTGCTGGAGCCTGCCATGACCGAATCCACCCCACGCCGCCTGCGCAGCCAGTTATGGTTCGATGATCCCAGCCATGCTGACCTCACCGCGCTGTACGTTGAGCGCTACATGAACCAGGGCCTGACCCGCGCTGAACTGCAATCGGGGCGACCGATTATCGGCATCGCCCAGACCGGTAGCGACCTGACCCCGTGCAACCGTCATCACATTGAACTGGCCAAGCGGGTCAAGGATGGCATCCGCGATGCGGGCGGGATCCCGATGGAATTCCCGGTGCACCCGATTGCCGAGCAGTCACGCCGCCCGACCGCCGCACTGGACCGCAATCTGGCCTATCTGGGCCTGGTTGAAGTGCTGCACGGCTACCCGCTGGATGGCGTGGTGCTGACCACCGGCTGCGACAAAACCACCCCGGCGTGCCTGATGGCCGCCGCCACCACCGACTTGCCGTCCATCGTGCTGTCCGGCGGGCCGATGCTCGACGGTTGGCACAAAGGCCAGCGCATCGGCTCCGGCACGGTGCTGTGGCATGCGCGCAATTTGCTCAGTGCGGGCGAGATCGACTACGAAGGGTTCATGACCCTGACCACCGCCTCGTCGCCCTCAGTGGGCCACTGCAACACCATGGGCACCGCGCTGTCGATGAACGCGCTGGCCGAAGCGTTGGGCATGTCGTTGCCGGGTTGCGCGAGCATTCCGGCGCCGTACCGCGAGCGCGGGCAAATGGCCTATGCCACCGGCATGCGCATTGTCGATCTGGTGCGCGAAGACGTGCGCCCGTCGCAGATCATGACCCACGCTGCCTTCGAAAACGCCATCGCCGTGGCCTCGGCCCTCGGCGCCTCCACCAACTGCCCGCCGCACCTGATCGCCATCGCCCGCCACAGCGGCATCGACCTGTCGCTGGACGACTGGCAACGCGTCGGTGAAGACGTGCCGTTGCTGGTCAACTGCATGCCGGCCGGTGAATACCTGGGCGAAAGCTTCCACCGTGCGGGCGGCGTTCCGGCGGTGATGCACGAACTGGACAAAGTCGGCCGTCTGCACCGCGATTGCCTGACCGTGAGCGGCCGCAAAATGGGCGAAGTGGTGGCCGATTGTGTGACCGGCGACCGCGACGTGATCCGCTCCTACGAAGACCCGTTGATGCACCGCGCAGGCTTTATCGTGCTCAGCGGCAACTTCTTCGACAGCGCGATCATGAAGATGTCGGTGGTCGGTGAGGCGTTTCGCAGCACCTACCTCAGCGACCCCGAGCAGCCCAACAGTTTTGAAGCGCGGGCCATCGTCTTTGAAGGCCCGGAAGACTATCAGGCGCGCATCAACGACCCGTCGCTGGACATCGACGAGCGCTGCATTCTGGTGATTCGCGGCTGCGGCACTGTGGGCTTCCCCGGCAGTGGCGAGGTGGTCAACATGACCCCGCCGTCCGCCATGATCAAGGCCGGTATCGATTCGTTGCCATGCATGGGCGACGGTCGCCAGAGCGGCACCTCGGCCAGCCCGTCGATCCTCAACATGTCCCCGGAATCGGCGGTGGGCGGCGGCTTGTCGTTGCTGCGCACCGGTGACCGCCTGCGCGTCGACCTCAATGCGCGCAGCGTCAACCTGCTGGTGGACGAAGCCGAACTCGACGAACGCCGCAAAGAACCGCTGCCACCGCTGGCCCCGTCGCAAACCCCGTGGCAGGAACTGTACCGCCAACTGGTCGGCCAGTTGTCCACCGGCGGCTGCCTGGAACCGGCCACCCTGTACTGGCGCGTCATCCCGGAAAACGGCCCGCCGCGCCACTCTCACTAACCACACGCCCCCTTGTAGCCGCTGCCGAGGTACGAGGCTGCGATGGGTTGCGAAGCGACCCCAGAGAGCGGTCCTGCGGCCCGCATCGCAGCCTCGTACCTCGGCAG